>CAJBVC010000844.1 GCA_903958915.1 uncultured beta proteobacterium | reverse complement strand
GCAGCCTCGGCCATTTCCAGGTCGCCCATTAAGCGTGCGGTACGCTTTAAGGATTCAATTGTTCGTTGCTCAAAGAAGTTGGCGCGGTAGACCGCCTCAGCAGCGAATATCAACACATCATCCCCAGTGAGTTCTGCGGCAAGAAGTACGACCAATTGATTGATACAGCTGTCCTTGCGGTGTTCAGTTTCCGCATTGGGGGATCGCAATCGTGTTCGGGCGTCTGCCTTAATTGCCGCCAACGCAAGCTGATCGGCGCGTGCCTGGATGTCCATGTGTGTATCCCTGCCTTTCCAAGTCGAATATAGCTGCCGACTCTGCACCTAGCCAGATTTCACGTAACACGGCTGATGGGCACAACCTCTCCATCAACACGAATGGTGTCGCAGAACGTAGCCCACTCGCTCATCAAGCGGGTCCGCTTCTCCAACAAATCCCCTCGGCGGTATGCCGCTTCGGACTTGTCTTCAATGGCATGGGCCAACGCCATTTCGCATACGTCGCGGGGGTAGGCTGTGGACTCGGCTGCCCAGTCTCGGAAAGTCGATCGGAAGCCGTGAACGGTCAGGTCACTGCGCCCCATGCGCTTGAGAACCGCCAGGCATGTCATATTGGAGATAGCCTTATCGGGCTTGGTGCTGGGAAAGACAAAAGTTGAAGGATTGTTGTCAACTTTGATCGTCGCCAGCACGGCCAGCGCTTGCGGACTCAGCGGAACACGATGCTCCCTGAACCCTTTCATGCGCTCTTTGGGGATTGTCCAAAGACCTGCATCAAGATCGAATTCATCCCAGGTTGATTCGATTACCTCGCTGGTCCGGGCGGCAGTGAGAATAATCTACTGCGTAGCCAACGAACCAATGCCATGCATCGCCCGAAGGTCGCGCATAAAAGCGCCCATTTCCACCCAGGGCAGGGCGGCATGGTGCCCGGCATCGGCCACTCTGGAAGGCTTCGGCAGTGCTTCGGCGAGGTTCCCTTTCCAGGCCGCAGGGTTGTCGCCGGACCGGTAGCCCTGCACCTTGGCCCAGTCCAGCACCTTCTCAATGCGTCCGCGCACGCGGGTAGCGGTTTCGGTCTTGGTAGACCAGATTGGCTGCAGGATTTTCATGACCAATGCAGTACTGATAGCACTTACAGGCAAGTCGCCTATCACCGGACTGGCGTATGTAGTCAGAGTGTTGCGCCACTGCTCCCCATGCTTGGCGCTGCGCCAGCTGGACTCATTTGCCTCAATGAAGCCTTTGGCGGCCTTGTCAAAGGTGATGACCTTGGCTGCGGCCAGGCGTCGTTCAAGCAGCGTGCCGCGCTTGGCGTCAATAGGGTCGACGCCGTCAGACAGCTTCTTGCGCTGCTCCGAAGCACGCTTGCGGGCTTCGGCCAGAGAGAAAGTGGTGAAAGACCCCAGACCCATTTCACGGGACCTGCCGTTCACCGTGTAACGCAAGACCCACGACTTGGAGCCACCCTTGGCGATCTGCAAGTACAGACCAGCGCCGTCACAGTAGTAGCCTGGGTC
Source organism: uncultured beta proteobacterium (assembly GCA_903958915.1). GTDB lineage: Bacteria > Pseudomonadota > Gammaproteobacteria > Burkholderiales > Burkholderiaceae_C > Allorhodoferax. Next base: position 3,174 of record CAJBVC010000844.1, on the reverse strand, counting down.
CTTCAGTTTGAATGCCTGCATAGGATTCAAACGCTCGATCAGTTTCGCCATCTCTTACCCCCACTTCTACCCATGTGTATGAGTTGGATTGTAGGAGGTAAGGTGGGACAACGTGAGACTATTTATCTGAATGTTTCTATTGGTAAAACCGGAAACATTGAACTGACTGAGACAGGTTGAAAGTTAGAAGGAGAAAGACGCCTGCTCCGCCAGAGATAAGGTTTTGACGGTCTCCAACCGTCTAAGTAAATCCCCTGAAAGCCCTAGTTTCCCTGTGAAGCTGGGGCTTTTTTGTTGGGAGTCCTCAATGTACACATTGGTAAAGAATGCCAATGGCGGTACTGGACGGTTCCAGTCTATTTGGTGGTTTGCACCATCTTCATGGCGGTCGCGATCAGGGTGGATACTTCGCTCATGTTCCCCGGAATGATCAGGGTCGTCGTTGAGTCGGCCGCGACCTTGCTGTAGGCCTCTACCGCCTTTTCGGCAACTTTCAACTGGACTGCCTGTTCGCCGCCAGGCTGGCGTATTGCAGCGGCAATGCGTTCGATTGCGGCGGCGGTCGCATCGGCCACTGCCGTGATGGATGAGGCTTCACCCTGGGCTTTGTTGATGACGGCCTGCTTCTCGCCCTCGGAACGGGCAATGAAGGCCTCACGTTCACCGGTCGCGATGTTGATCTGCTCCTGGCGACGGCCTTCCGACGCAGCGATCAAAGCGCGCTTCTCGCGTTCAGCAGTGATTTGCGCTTGCATGGCGTGCAAAATTTCCTTGGGTGGTGTCAGGTCCTTGATTTCGTAGCGCAACACCTTCACACCCCAGTTAAGCGCTGCCTCGTCGATCGCTGCAACCACCTGCGCGTTGATGATGTCGCGCTCTTCAAAGGTCTTGTCAAGTTCGAGCTTGCCGATCACCGAACGCAGCGAGGTTTGGGCCAGTTGTGAAATGGCCACGATGTAGTTGGATGATCCATAACTTGCCCGCATCGCATCGGTAACCTGAAAGTAGAGGATGCCGTCAACCTGCAACTGTGTGTTGTCGCGCGTGATGCAGACCTGACTCGCAATGTCCAGGGGGACCTCTTTGAGCAAGTGTTTGTATGCAACTTTGTCAACAAATGGAACCAGAATATTGAGCCCAGGCGTCAGGGTGCCGTGGTACTTGCCAAGGCGCTCAATCACCCACGCGTGTTGCTGTGGAACGACCTTGATCGATCGCGTAATAAAGATGATGGCGATAACAAAGACCAGTACTGCGATTTCCATACAACAACTCCTGTTTAACTTCTATCTACGAGCAGACGGTTTCCAACCAACTCCGCAACCCGGTGGGGACCGGCACTCGGTGACACGCCGGGCCGGTGAATAGCCGTCCAATGTGCGCCACGGTAATGCACATTGGCGGTACCGTCAGGGCTCCAGGCGGCCACCATCACCGTCTCACCAATGTCCATATTGACGTTCGGGTTGGCCTGGGCCAGCGGCTCCGACGGGCGGCGCATCTTCTTGAGGTGCCAGGCCACAACGGCACCGCCTCCGACGATCGATGCGACCACCAGTTGCACCACACTGCTGGCCCCTGCGTGGGCGGCCACGGCGGCAGCGGCCATTCCGATGGCGAGCATCAGGAGATAAAAGGTACCCGTGATGAGCTCTATGGCGATTGCGCCGCCAGCAAGTAGCCACCACACAGTGGTTTCAGCCATGGTCGAAAACCTTTTTGTATTGACAACGCCACATTGTGTTCCAAAAGGGCGCCTCTGCAAGAGGGTAGACACATTTAGTCCTTACACTTCGCGCCTATTGAATTGATTTTGAGCGTTCGTTGGAGTTGTGCCATGAAGTTTCGTTTTCCGATCATCATCATTGACGAGGATTTCCGCTCGGAGAACACGTCCGGATTGGGCATTCGTGCCTTGGCGCAGGCCATTGAGTCAGAGGGTTTTGAGGTGCTGGGCGTCACTAGCTATGGTGATCTGAGCCAGTTTGCACAGCAGCAAAGCCGCGCCAGCGCTTTCATTTTGTCGATTGACGACGAGGAATTCACTCCTGGGCCCGATCTTGATCCGGCGGTGTTGAACCTGCGGCACTTTATCGAAGAGGTGCGTCGAAAAAACCTCGATGTACCCATCTATGTCTATGGCGAAACCAAGACCAGCCGCCACATACCCAACGACATCCTGCGCGAGTTGCATGGCTTCATTCACATGTTTGAAGACACACCGGAGTTTGTGGCGCGCCACATCATCCGCGAAGCCAAGAGCTACCTGGAGGGCGTGCAACCACCGTTTTTCAAGGCCTTGCTGGACTATGCCGAGGATGGGTCCTACTCCTGGCACTGCCCGGGGCACTCCGGTGGCGTCGCGTTTCTGAAGAGCCCGGTTGGCCAGATGTTTCACCAGTTTTTTGGCGAAAACATGTTGCGTGCCGACGTTTGCAATGCGGTTGAAGAACTGGGCCAGTTGCTGGACCACACCGGGCCGGTAGCCGCCTCCGAGCGCAACGCCGCGCGGATCTTCAATGCGGACCATTGTTTCTTTGTGACCAACGGCACCAGCACCAGCAACAAGATGGTGTGGCACCATACGGTGGCGCCCAATGACGTGGTGGTGGTTGACCGCAACTGCCACAAGTCGATCTTGCATGCGATCATCATGACCGGCGCAATTCCGGTGTTTCTGAAACCCACCCGCAACCACTTCGGCATCATTGGGCCGATTCCAAAATCCGAGTTTGAGCCGACCGCCATCAAGGCCAAGATTCGAGCAAACCCGCTGGTGATGCAGCACCTCGGGCACCTCGATGCCAACAAGATCAAGCCACGGGTGCTGACGCTGACCCAGTCCACCTACGACGGCGTGTTGTACAACACCGAGACGGTCAAGGGCATGCTGGATGGTTACGTTGAAAACATCCATTTTGACGAGGCCTGGCTGCCGCACGCGGCGTTTCACCCGTTCTACGGCACCTACCACTCCATGGGCAAGAATCGGCCACGTCCCAAGGAAGCCATGGTGTATGCCACGCAGTCGATTCACAAGCTGCTGGCCGGTATCAGTCAGGCCAGCCATGTGCTGGTGCAGGACTCACAAACCACCAAGCTCGACAAACATCTGTTCAACGAGGCCTATCTGATGCACACCAGTACCAGTCCGCAGTACAGCATCATCGCCAG
>CAJBVC010000843.1 GCA_903958915.1 uncultured beta proteobacterium | reverse complement strand
TCAAGCTTGGCGCCCTCGGCGTGGTTGTCGAAGCGGATGCCGCTGCATCTGGTGCGGGTACTGCGGAAGGGTCGAAGTGAAGCAATTTGCATTGGGTTTTACACGCACGCTGCGCGCTGCGGCGCTGGTGGCACTGGCGGGCGGATTGTTGGCTTGTTCGGGTCCGGAGAAGGCCAAGCCGGTGGAATTGGGTCCAAACCCCGCCACGATGGGAGTGCGGACCGTCTGGAATGCAACCATTGGAAGTGTGCAGTATCCACTGGACATTCGAGTCGTCGGTAACTCGATATTTGTTGCTGGCTCCGACGGGGTCGTTGCGGAACTCGATGCCCGCACTGGCGGTGATGTTTGGCGCGTCGCTTTAGGTGCCAAGTTGGCTGCGGGTGTCGGCAGTGATGGTCGCTATGCGGCAGTGGTGAGTCGTGCCAACGAAGTGATTGCCATGGACGCCGGGCGTGAAATCTGGCGGCAAAAACTGCAGGCACTCACCCTGACGGCGCCTCTGGTCGCGGGTGCCCGTGTTTTTGTATTGTCCGTTGATCGATCCGTCGCGGCATTTGATGCAGCATCGGGCCGCAAGTTGTGGCAGCAGCAACGCGCAGGCGACCCACTGGTGCTTGGGCAATCCGGGACGCTTATGGCCATCGGTGACACACTGGTGGCCGGTTTGGGCGGGCGTCTGGTGGGGATGAACCCGCAAAACGGCAATGCGCGTTGGGACGTCGCGGTCGGGACCAGCCGTGCAACCAACGATGTAGAGCGTCTGGTGGATCTGGTTTCGGGTGTTGCCAGGGAGAGTAGTCAGGTGTGTGTACGTGCATTTCAGTCATCGGTTGGCTGCGTCGATGGGGTCAAGGGCAGCCTGCTATGGAGCAAGGTCGCCTACGGTGCTACCGGACTCACCGGCGACAACATGGAGATTTTTGGTACCGAGAGTGATGGCAAGGTGCTGGCCTGGCGGCGTGCGGATGGTGAGCGTCTGTGGTCGTCGGAGCGTCTGCGATTCAGGTCGCTGACTACGCCGCTGCTCGTCGGCCCTGCATTGGTCATTGGGGATGAAGCGGGCATTCTGCACTTTATGTCGCGCAAGGACGGATCCCTACTGAATCGCATGAATACCGACGGTTCGCCGCTGGTGGTGGCACCGGTTCTGGTCGGCTCAACCCTGGTCGTCGTTACGCAGCGCGGCTCTATCTACGGCCTACGGCCCGAGTAACGCGGAACTACCGTCCCACCATGAAACCCGTAATTGCTCTGGTGGGTCGTCCCAATGTTGGCAAGTCAACGCTGTTCAACCGGTTGACGAAGACCAGGGATGCGATTGTGGCCGATTTTGCAGGCCTGACGCGTGATCGTCATTACGGTGCTGGCAAGCAGGGAAGCCATGAATTTATCGTGATCGACACCGGGGGGTTCGAGCCGGATGCGGTCAGCGGAATCTACAAGGAAATGGCCAAGCAAACACGGCAGGCTGTGACTGAGGCGGACGTCGTTTTCTTTGTTGTCGACGCACGGGCCGGGATCTCGGCACAGGACCACGACATAGCAAAGTACCTGCGTAAACTGGGTAAACCTTGCGTTCTGGTTGCCAATAAATCCGAGGGCATGACACAGGGCATCCAACTGGGCGAATTCTTTGAGTTGGGTCTGGGCGAAGTGTTTCCGATTTCTGCGGCGCACGGCCAGGGTATCCGTGCACTGGTAGAACTGGCGTTGGATCCACTTGCGGTCGATGGTGAAGCAGTGGATGCCGCAGAGGACCCCGGAGTCATCAAGCTTGCGGTGGCGGGGCGTCCCAACGTGGGCAAGTCCACCTTGATAAATACCTGGCTGGGCGAGGAACGGCTGGTGGCTTTTGATCTTCCGGGCACGACGCGCGATGCCATTTCAGTACCATTCGAGCGTAACGGCCAGAAATTTGAGTTGGTGGATACAGCGGGTCTTCGACGCAAGGGTCGTGTGTTTGAGGCCATCGAGAAATTTTCTGTGGTCAAGACATTGCAAGCCATCGAGTCTGCCAGCGTGGTGTTGCTGCTGATCGATGCCACACAGGGGGTGACCGACCAGGATGCCCACATCGCCGGTTACATTCTGGAGTCCGGTCGCGCCGTGGTGGTTGCCGTCAACAAGTGGGACGCGATCGACGAATACCAGCGAGAACTGGTGAAGCGTTCCCTGGAGACCCGTCTGGGGTTCCTGAAGTTTGCCGCCTTGCACCTGATATCTGCGCAGAAGCGCCAAGGACTGGGACCCCTGTGGGATTCCATCGCGCAAGCCTATCGGGCGGCAAACTGCAAAATGTCCACACCGGTGCTGACCCGACTATTGCTGGAAGCGGTGCAATTCCAGACACCGAAGAAGTCTGGCATGTACCGACCCAAACTTCGGTATGCCCACCAGGGTGGCATGAATCCGCCCATCATCGTGATTCACGGGAATTCCCTGGAACATGTCACTGAGTCTTACAAGCGCTTTCTCGAGGGGCGCTTTCGCAAGGAGTTTGATCTGGTGGGTACACCGCTTCGGATCGAGATGAAGACCTCTCAAAATCCGTACGCGAACAAGGAAGGCGATTGATTATTGGGTGTCGGCATCCAAACTCGACCTTATTCCCCACTACTTTGCGTTGGTTACAGGACCCGCCTGAAAGTGAACCGCATTCATGTGGTATCGTCAGGACCCATTCAATTTTCTGAACACGGAGAATATCGTGAGCAACAAAGGGCAGTTACTGCAAGATCCATTTCTCAACGCACTGCGCAGAGAACATGTCCCGGTATCCATTTACCTCGTGAACGGCATCAAACTTCAAGGGCAGGTCGAGTCTTTCGATCAGTACGTAGTGTTGTTGCGCAATACGGTCACACAGATGGTCTATAAGCACGCTATTTCAACCATTGTCCCCGGGCGTGCGGTGAATTTGACGCCAGCCGACAGCGATCAGCCTCCCGCAACGTGATCGTGCCAAGTGTCCCTGCCTGTTTGGTGGGGATTGCGGAGCTTCTCTCGACTTGAACACATCCAAAACCCCCAATTCTGTCCCAACCTTGCTCGTCGGGGTTGATTTTGGTGAGCCCAATTTCGACCAGGAACTCGAAGAGTTGGGCCTGTTGGCGCAAACTGCGGGCATGCAACCCGTTTGTCGCGTGACTTGCAAACGACGTGCTCCCGACGCGGCATTGTTCGTTGGCACGGGCAAAGCGGAAGAAATCAAGCTTTTGGCGGGTCAGACGGGTGCGCAGGAAGTACTGTTCGACCAGAGCCTCAGTCCTGGTCAACAGCGCAACCTTGAGCGGCATCTTGAACTGCCGGTCAACGATCGCACATTCTTGATCCTCGAAATTTTCGCCCAACGTGCACGTAGTCACGAGGGCAAGTTGCAGGTGGAGTTGGCACGTTTGCAGTATCTCAGCACCCGATTGGTGCGGCGCTGGTCGCACCTGGAGCGTCAGCGCGGGGGCATTGGCAACCGTGGCGGTCCAGGCGAGACACAAATTGAGCTTGACCGCCGAATGATCAGTGAAAACATCAAACGGACTAAAGAGCGTTTGGGTAAAGTCAAGCGGCAGCGACAAACCCAACGCCGACAACGCGTGCGGCGTGATGCGTTCAATATTTCCATCATTGGCTACACCAACGCCGGCAAGTCCACGCTTTTCAACGCACTCGTGAAAGCGCGCGCTTATGCCGCTGACCAACTGTTCGCAACGCTCGATACGACGACGCGCCAACTCTACCTTGGCGAGGCCGGCAGGACCGTGTCACTATCTGACACGGTAGGATTCATCCGCGACTTGCCGCATGGACTTGTCGATGCATTTCAGGCCACTTTGCAGGAAGCCATTGATGCGGATTTGCTACTGCATGTGGTCGATGCGTCCAATCCATCGTTTGCCGAGCAAATCAAGGAAGTACAAAAAGTGTTGGTGGAAATCGGTGCCCATGAGATTCCGCAGCTGCTGGTGTTTAACAAGACGGATGCGCTGGCGCCAGAATTGCAGCCTCTGCGGCTTCAAGACCAATTTGAGGTCGATGGTGTTCAGACGCCTCGGCTGTTTGTGAGTGCCAAGACGCTGGCGGGCGTTGCCGCTCTGCGGGAGCAATTGGCACGGATTGCGATGGCAGAGTCACCTGGCACACAAATTCCTCGGGAAAACCCGGGGTTCGCAAGTGCCTTCGGCGATTAGGCACAATCGGGTATCGAGCTTCAAGAGTTGACAAATGAAATTTCAAAATCGCGTTGTAGACATGACCCGCTTGCGTTTGCCGCGCTGGTGGGCGCGCATGTTTAACCTGAACGATTCCCGCTGGGGTCGAGGTGATGACAAAGAGCCAGAAACGGGTGCTCAGGATCCGGTAAAACCGGAGGGCGACCGCGCGCCGCCACCGCAGAACGGTGGGCCACGGTCAGGCCATCGCGGTGCTGCGCAATCGGGCCCACCTGACCTCGACGAGTTGTGGCGGGATTTCAACCGTAAATTGGGGGCCCTGTTTGGAAAGAACGGGCGACCCCCTGGCAACAGCGGCAATGGCAACACCCCGGGTGGTTTCCAGCCAGATATGAAGAACGCTGGCGTCGGGATCGGACTCATCGTAGGTGTGTTGCTGTTGATCTGGTTGGGCACGGGCTTCTTCATCGTGCAGGAGGGTCAGCAGGCGGTGATTACACAGTTTGGAAAGTACAAAAGGACCGAACTCGCCGGTTTCAACTGGCGCCTGCCGTACCCAATCCAGCGGCATGAGCTGATCTTTGTGACGCAGATTCGCTCGGTGGATGTCGGGCGTGACACCGTACTGAAGGCCACTGGATTGAAAGAGTCCGCCATGCTGACGCAGGATGAAAACATTCTGGACATCAAGTTTGCTGTGCAGTACCGACTCAGCGACGCCCGGGCCTTCCTGTTCGAGAGCAAAAACCCGGCCGAGGCTGTGGTTCAAGCGGCGGAGACCTCGGTGCGTGAGGTTTTGGGCAAGATGAAGATGGATGCCGCCCTTTCCGAGGAGCGGGATCAAATCGCGCCGCGCGTGCGCGCCATGATGCAGACCATTCTTGATCGCTACAAGGTGGGTATAGAAGTTGTGGGTATTAATTTGCAGCAGGGTGGGGTGCGGCCGCCTGAGCAGGTTCAGGCATCTTTTGACGATGTTCTTAAGGCAGGGCAGGAGCGTGAGCGGGCCAAGAACGAAGCGCAGGCCTATGCCAATGATGTGATTCCACGCGCGGTGGGTTCCGCGTCGCGCCTGAAGGAAGAGGCGGAGGCCTACAAGGCGCGCGTCGTGGCGCAGGCTCAGGGCGATGCACAGCGGTTCCGTTCCGTCTTTAATGAATACCAGAAAGCACCTCAGGTAACGCGTGACCGCATGTACCTTGATGCGATGCAGCAGATTTACAGCAGCGTCACCAAGGTGCTGGTGGAGTCCCGCCAGGGATCCAATCTGATGTACCTGCCCTTGGACAAAATCATGCAAATGAGCGGAACGGGTGGGTCGGGTGTCGATGGAATGGCCCTGGGCGGTGGCACGTCCTTGCCTGCATCTTCCAACGTGCCTGCTGGTACGGTTTTACCCAACGATGTGCGGGGCAGGGATGCAGTGCGCACGCGTGAACGTGACTCTCGGTAGGAGAATTTGATGAACCGGATTGGTTTGGTTATTTCGTCGCTGCTGGTGCTGCTGGCACTCGCGAGCTCGACGCTTTTTGTTGTCGATCAGCGGCAGTTTGGTGTGGTGTATGCGTTGGGGCAGATCAAGGAGGTCATTACGGAGCCTGGTCTGAACTTCAAGTTGCCGCCACCTTTTCAGAATGTTTCATACATCGACAAGCGGCTGCTGACTTTGGACAGCACCGACACTGAGCCCATGTTGACTGCGGAAAAGCAGCGTGTTGTGATTGACTGGTATGTGCGCTGGCGCATTTCTGAACCATCAGAGTACATTCGCAATGTTGGCCTGAATGAAGCAGCGGGTGCGAACCAGCTCAATCGCGTTGTTCGCAACGCGTTCCAGGAAGAGATCAACAAGCGCACGGTGAAAGAACTGCTGTCGCTCAAGCGCGAAGACCTGATGACGGACGTCAAGACCGAAGTGCTCGAAAAAGTGCGTGGCGCAAAGCCTTGGGGTGTGGATGTGGTGGACGTGCGCATCACTCGCGTCGATTACGTCGAGGCTATCACCGAGTCGGTCTACCGGCGTATGGAGGCAGAGCGCAAGCGTGTGGCCAATGAACTGCGATCCACGGGAGCGGCCGAAGGCGAAAAGATCCGTGCCGATGCCGACCGCCAGAGAGAGGTGACCATTGCCAACGCTTACCGTGATGCCCAGAAGATCAAGGGCGAAGGTGACGCCGAGGCGGCCCGTATCTACGCGGAGGCCTTTGGTCGTGATCCGCAATTTGCCCAGTTTTACCGAAGTCTCGACGCTTACAAGGCTTCGTTCGGGAGCAAAAGCGATGTGATGGTACTGGACCCCTCAACCTCGGAGTTCTTCAAGGTATTCCGGGGCGGTGGTGCAGCAGCACCGGCAGCGAAGAAGTAAGCTTTGGACGCCGACACGTTTTGGCTCGCGTTGGCCCTGGTTCTGATTATTGAGGGGCTTTTCCCCTTTGCCTCACCTGCAGGTTGGCGCAAGATGTTCGTGCAATTGCTGCAACTACAGGACGGACAGATACGTTCGTTCGCCTTGATCAGTATTTTGAGTGGTGTCCTGATGATTTGGTGGCTGACCCCCTGAACTTTGGGTCATCGGCCCGGTAAAATCCCAGTTTTAATCGTTAGCCACCATACATGTCTGCCTGGGTCTTGCCGGATCACATTGCCGATGTGCTGCCCTCCGAGGCGCGCCACATTGAAGAAATACGCCGAGATCTGTTGGACATGGCGCGATGCTATGGCTACGAACTGGTGATGCCGCCCCTGCTGGAGCATCTGGAGTCGCTGCTATCGGGGACAGGCGAGGCGTTGGACCTGCAGACGTTCAAGCTGGTCGATCAACTCTCTGGGCGCATGCTGGGTCTGCGGGCCGACAGCACGCCGCAGGTGGCCCGCATCGATGCCCATCTGCTCAACCGCCAGGGAGTGACTCGGCTTTGTTACTGCGGGCCGGTATTGCACACCCGACCCAGCGGCCCCCATGCAACCCGTGAGCCGCTGCAGTTTGGTGCCGAGATTTACGGTCACAGCGGTCTGGAGGCGGACCTCGAGGTGCTCACCTTGGCACTGGACTCCGTACGCGCGGCCAGAGTGGATGCGATTCGCGTCGATATGGCCGATGCCCGGATCGTTCACGCGCTTCTGAAAGATGTTCCCCTGGACAGGGTGCAGATGGCCCAAATCCATGCGGCACTGGCCGCCAAGGATGCCAGTGAAATTCGTTCATTGTGCCGTGGTGCGCCTGTGCCTGTCGCCCTGGCGTTGCAGGCGCTGCTGCAGTTGTATGGCGATGCGCGGGTACTCGACGAGGCACGTTGCGTGTTGCCGCAAACGCCGGCTATCGGCGATGCGATCACACACCTCAAATGGTTGGCAGGGCATCTCGGTGACGTTTCCGTTTCGTTTGATCTGGCCGACTTGCGCGGCTATGCCTACTACAGTGGTGCCATGTTTTCGCTGTACGCGCCTGGAGCCAACGACGCACTGGCGCGGGGTGGTCGCTACGATGAGGTCGGGGCGGTATTCGGACGTAATCGGCCAGCCGTAGGTTTCAGCCTGGATGTAAAGGCAGTTGCTGCGGTGGCAGAACCTGCGCCATTGCGTGCGGTCATTCGTGCGCCCTGGAGCGAAGACCACGCATTGCGGTCTGCGATTGCCGCACTGCGTCGGCAGGGCGATACGGTGGTCTGTGTGCTGCCTGGTCATGAAAGCGAAGTCGAAGAATTCCAGTACGACCGGGCTTTGGTATACCAAACCGGTCAATGGATCGTGCAACCAATCTGAGAAATATTCCAATGAATACAACCAAAGGACGCAATGTCGTCGTTGTCGGTACCCAGTGGGGAGATGAAGGTAAGGGAAAACTGGTCGACTGGCTGACCGAGAGTTCTCAAGGGGTGGTGCGTTTCCAGGGTGGGCACAACGCAGGTCATACACTGGTGATCAATGGTGTGAAAACGGCCTTGCATCTGATTCCGAGTGGCATCATGCGCCCGGGTGTCAAGTGCTACATCGGTAATGGTGTCGTGCTGTCGGCGGCCAAGTTGTTTGAAGAAATTGAAGGGCTGGAGAAAGTCGGCGTGGAAGTGCGCGGGCGTTTGCGCGTCAGCGAAGCCTGTCCGTTGATCCTTCCGTTTCATGCAGCGTTAGACGTGGCGCGCGAAGCCGCGCGGGAAAAAGGTGGCAACGCCAAGATCGGAACCACCGGGCGCGGCATTGGTCCGGCCTACGAAGACAAGATTGCGCGGCGTGCCCTGCGCGTGCAGGACCTGAAGTACCCGGAGCGTTTTGCAGCAAAACTGCGTGAATTGCTCGATTTGCACAACCATGTGCTCACAACGTACCTGAGTTCCAGGGATTTTGATTTTGGTGACACGCTCAAGCCGTTCATGAAGGACGGCAAGGTCGAATTTGACCCGGTCTATGACCAGGCCATGCTGCACGCAGAGTTGCTCAAGCCCATGATTGCCGATGTATCGCGCGAGCTCAATGAAGCCCATGCCAAGGGTGCCAACCTGCTGTTTGAGGGTGCGCAAGGAACGCTGCTCGATGTGGACCATGGAACCTACCCGTATGTCACGTCGAGCAATTGCGTTGCCGGGAACGCCGCCGCGGGCGCTGGCGTTGGCCCGGGCATGCTGCACTATATTTTGGGCATTACCAAAGCCTACTGCACCCGTGTCGGCGGTGGCCCATTCCCGACCGAACTCGAGTGGGAAGTGCCGGGAACACCGGGCTATCACATGAGCACAGTG
>CAJBVC010000842.1 GCA_903958915.1 uncultured beta proteobacterium | reverse complement strand
GTCTGGATCAAGCTATCAGCCGCGCTGTTGCCTATGCCGATTACGCCGACCTGGTGTGGTGCGAAACCGGTACTCCTGACCTGGAATTTGCCAAGAAGTTTGCGGATGCTGTGCATGCCAAGCACCCCGGCAAAATGTTGGCCTACAACTGCTCCCCATCGTTCAACTGGAAGAAGAACCTGGACGACGCGACCATTGCCAAGTTCCAGAAGGAATTGGGTGCCATGGGATACAAGTACCAGTTCATTACTCTGGCTGGTATCCACAATATGTGGTTCCACATGTTCGACTTGGCGCAAGACTACATGGCGCGTGGCATGACTGCCTACGTCGAGAAGGTGCAGGAGCCTGAATTTGCAGCCCGTGACCGCGGTTACAGCTTTGTGTCGCACCAGCAGGAAGTGGGCACCGGTTACTTCGACGAAGTGACCACCGTGATTCAGGGTGGCAAGTCCAGCGTCACTGCGCTGACCGGTTCTACTGAAGAAGAGCAGTTCCACTGATCTTTCGAGTGATTTGAGAATGGCCGGGCTCTTGTGAGGGTGCCCGGCTTTTTTGATTTGGGGTCAGTGCTTGACTTACATCTGGGGTGGCGGGCTCAACCCGGAGTGGGGTTAAAATCCTTCTATCAACTCAACATAAGAGCGAGAAAGGCAGTTTGGTTATGACACCGCGAACTACACCGGCGACATTTACAAGCAAATAAGGCCGTAGTCCGCGCGCCTTGTGCGTAGCCAGCTACCAAATTCATAGTAGAGCGCGGAACCATCCGCGCTTTTTGCCTTTCATCAAGGCTCTTTTTCGGCACACACCATGATCCAAATTACGCTTCCCGACGGTTCCCAACGTGAATTCCCTGGTCCAGTCACTGTGGCCGAGGTCGCTGCATCGATTGGTGCCGGCCTGGCCAAGGCTGCTTTGGCCGGCAAAGTGGACGGCAAGGTCGTGGACACCAGCTACCAGATGTCCACCCATAGCGCGCTGTCCATCATCACAGCCAAGGATGCTGACGGTCTTGAAGTCATCCGCCATTCCACAGCGCACTTGCTGGCGTATGCGGTCAAGGAGCTATTTCCCGATGCACAGGTCACCATTGGCCCCGTGATTGAGAACGGCTTCTTCTACGACTTCTCCTACAAGCGACCCTTCACACCAGAAGATCTGGCCGCTATCGAGAAGAAGATGACGGCGCTGGCGTCCGTGGATGAGCCGGTGACCCGCCGCGTGTTGCCGCGTGATGATGCGATTGCCTATTTCAAGAGCATGGGCGAGCAATACAAGGCGGAAATCATCGGGAGTATTCCCGCCGACCAGGACGTTTCCCTTTACCGCGAAGGCAAGTTTGAAGACCTCTGCCGTGGCCCCCACGTCCCGAGCACCGGAAAGCTCAAGCACTTCAAGTTGATGAAACTGGCTGGCGCCTATTGGCGCGGTGACCACAAAAATGAGATGTTGCAGCGCATTTACGGCACGGCTTGGGCGACCAAGGACGAATTGCAGCAACACCTTACCATGTTGGAAGAGGCAGAGAAGCGCGACCACCGCAAGTTGGGTCGTGAGCTCGACCTGTTTCACATTGACGACCACGCACCCGGACTGGTGTTCTGGCACCCCAAGGGCTGG
>CAJBVC010000841.1 GCA_903958915.1 uncultured beta proteobacterium | reverse complement strand
TCGCTTCCCGAAAATCCTGACGATTGGCCCAATCGCATTGACAAGATCATTCTGACAGCATCCGGCGGACCATTTCGCTCACGTGAGCCTTCTACCTTGCGGGAGGTGACACCGGCGCAAGCCTGCGCCCACCCCAACTGGGTGATGGGACGAAAAATTTCTGTTGACTCGGCCACCATGATGAATAAGGCGCTCGAGGTGATTGAGGCTCGTTATCTGTTCGGTGTGACTGCTCAGCAGATCGAGGTTGTAATACATCCGCAGAGTGTGATTCACTCGATGGTCCAGTTCGTCGATAACTCGGTGGTCGCCCAATTGGGAACGCCCGACATGCGAGGTCCCATCGCCTACGGACTGTCGTGGCCCCATCGTGTGCAATCGGGCGCGGCGGCTATCGATTTTTCAACCGTGGGCGGGCTCACTTTCGAGCCCATGAATACGCGCGACCATCAGGTGCGCTTTCCAGGCTTGGCGTTGGCATGGCAGGTGCTCGAGGCGCCCATCGGCACAACGGCGGTGCTCAATGCCGCCAACGAGGTGGCGGTGGCGGCATTTCTTGACGAAAGAGTTCGCTTTGATGAGATCCATCGCGTCAACTGCGAAACCCTGGAGGCCGTCAAGGTCGTTTGTCCGCAGTCGTTGCGCGACCTTCTTGAACTTGACGCGCAGTCCCGCAGGGTGGCGCATGAAGTGGTGTCGAATCTTGCCCGCTAGATTGCAGTATTCACGATGGTGACGGCGCTTGCATTCCTGGTTGCAATTGGCCTGCTCGTGGTTGTCCACGAGTGGGGCCACTTCGCGATGGCGCGGGCCTTCGGTGTAAAGGTTCTGCGTTTTTCGGTTGGATTTGGTCCCAAGTTGTGGGGTTGGACGTCGCCGCGTTCGGGCACCGAGTTCGTTGTGTCTGTGCTGCCATTGGGTGGGTTTGTCAAGATGCTCGACGAAGCGCAAGGGCATGTGGCGCCCGAACTTCGGCATATGGCATTCAATAACCAACCGCTCAGCCGCCGTGCATTGATTGTGCTGGCTGGCCCGTTGGCCAATTTGCTGTTAGCCGTACTTCTGTATGCGGGAGTGAACTGGACCGGTGTTGCGCAACCCGAACCCGTGATCGCGCGACCTGCAGCAGGGTCTGTGCTTGCCGCCGCTGGTTTTTCTGGGGGTGAGCGTATCGTGCGGATTGCTGCAGAAGGCGATACGCCACAGGACATTGAATCCTTTGAAGCGTTTCGCTGGCTCCTGATGCGGGCCGCTCTGGAACGCCAGGACCTGCGCGTGGAGTACACCGAGCGATCTGGAAGCGTTGAACGGACTGCCCGTCTGGCGCTGAGTGAACTGGGTCAAGGCGGCGTCGATGACACGTTGCTGCCCAAGCGCCTCGGGCTCACAGCACCCTTGTCGGTGGCGCAATTGGGTGAGTTGGTGACCGGAGGTGCTGCGCAGACTGCGGGTTTGCGGCGGGGTGACCGCGTGCTGGAGGTGGACCGTACTGCGATTATTGATGCGGCTCAGTTGCGCGACATCATTCGAGCATACGCCCCTGCAGGCACGGCGCGCGGCCAACAATGGACGGTCCGCCGGGACGGTGTTTTACATAGCTTTACCGTGACCCCGCAGACTGTCTTGGAGAACGGTGCCACTATTGGCCGGGTGGGGGCTTACATTGGAGCCGCACCGTCGACGGTGATGGTGCGGTATGGCTTGTGGGACGGTTTCGAGCGCGCCGTTGGACGTACCTGGGAAGTGTCTCTGCTCACCGTGCGCATGATTGGGCGTATGCTGGTTGGCGAAGCTTCCCTCAAGAATTTGAGCGGGCCGATTTCCATTGCAGATTACGCCGGAAAGTCGGCCGCGATGGGAATAACTTCCTACCTGGTATTTCTTGCGTTGATCAGTATCAGTTTGGGGGTGCTGAACTTGTTGCCACTGCCGGTATTGGACGGGGGGCACCTGTTGTATTATCTTTGGGAAGCAGTGAGCGGAAAGCCGGTATCGGAATTCTGGATGGACGCAACGCAGCGGCTCGGAATAGCCACGTTGCTCGTGATGATGTCGGTAGCAGTCTTCAACGACGTCGCGCGTTTGGTGGGTTAAAGGTCCGGATGCGTCGTAACGCCGGTGAAACTTGAATTGGTAAACATGCATTTCAATCGAAAAATTATTCGCCCATGGGTTCTCTGTGGTGCACTGTCGGTCTACGCCAATGCGGCGTGGGCAATCGACCCATTTCCTGTAAAGGATATTCGGGTGGAGGGTCTGCAAAGGGTCGAGGCAGGGACGGTGTTTGCATCCCTGCCCGTGCGCGTCGGCGATGTGTACAGCGACGACAAGGCGGCAGCATCAATTCGTGCCCTGTTTGCGCTCGGCCTGTTCAAGGATGTGCGTATCGAGGTCAATGCCGGGGTTCTGGTGGTAGTCGTTGAAGAGCGTCCTACCATTGCCGATGTGGATTTCTCCGGCGCAAAAGAGTACGACAAGGATGTACTCAAAAAGGCATTGCGAGACATCGGTTTGGCAGATGGCCGTGCCTTTGACAAGGCGCTGGTGGATCGTGCAGAGCAGGAGTTGAAGCGACAGTACATCAACCGCAGCATGTACGCAACCGAAGTCGTGACAACAGTGACGCCGATTGAGCGCAATCGTGTCAATGTGTCATTCGCGGTCGTTGAAGGTGACGTTGCCAAGATCAACGACATCCGTATCGTGGGCAGTAAAATTTTTGCTGAATCAACCCTGCTCGGTCTTTTTGATCAGGATACCGGCGGTTGGCTGAGTTGGTACACCAAGTCCAACCGGTACTCACGTGCCAAGCTCAATGCCGATATCGAATCGCTGCGTTCGTACTACCTTACCCGTGGCTACCTTGAGTTCAAGGTGAACTCGACCCAAGTGGCGATGTCGCCCAACAAGCAGGAGATCGGAGTCACCATCAATGTGACTGAAGGCGAGCGCTTCGTGGTGTCCAAAATCAAACTGGCGGGAAACTTCCTTGGCAAAGAGGACGAATTTCGCGCGCTGATTGCGATCCGCCCGGGTGAGCCCTACAACGCCGACAAGGTTGCACAGACGACCAAGGCCTTCACCGACTATTTTGGTAATTTCGGATTTGCCTTTGCGAGAGCGGAAGCGCGCCCCGAGATCGACCGCGAAACGAATCAGGTGGAGCTCACTTTGCAGGTGGACCCACAGCGACGTGCCTACGTTCGCCATATCAACGTGGCTGGCAACGACCGCACGCGCGACGAGGTCATTCGCAGGGAATTTCGCCAGTTTGAGGCGGCCTGGTACGACGGTGAGAAGATCCGCCAGTCGCGCAATCGTGTGGATCGGTTGGACTACTTCAAAGAAGTGAGTATCGACACCCAGGAGGTTGCGGGGTCGCCCGATCAGGTGGATGTTACGGTCACGGTGGTCGAAAAACCGACGGGAACGCTCAGTCTCGGAGCGGGTATTTCCAGTGCCGACGGCGTGGGAATTTCTTTCGGTTTCAAGCAGGACAATGCGTTTGGTTCCGGCAATTCGCTGGGTGTTGAACTCAACACCAGCAAGATCAATCGCACGCTCGTCTTTAACACCACCAACCCCTATTTTACGGAGGATGGCGTATCGCGGACGATCGATCTGTACCAGCGCAACTCGAAACCTTATGCCGATATCGACAGCTACGCGATTGAGACAACCGGGGCAAGCGTGCGGTTCGGTGTGCCGTTTACGGAGTCGGACCGCGTGTTTTTTGGCGCAGGCGTGGATCGTACCGCGATCGTTCCAGGCAACTTGCTGCCTACCGTGTACATGGACTTTGCAAACCAGTTCGGGCTGGTGAGCAATGCCATACCCCTGACGGTCGGTTGGGCACGCGACACCCGGGATAGCGCGGTGGTTCCAAGTACCGGTCGCGTCATGCGCGTGTCGGGCGAGTGGAGCGTGGCAGGCGAGTTGCGTTACGCACGTGGAACCGCCCAGTATCAGCAGTTCTACCCCGTCACCAAGAAGATTACGGCCGCTTTCAACAGCGAAGTTTCTGTCGGCGCCGGGACCGATGGGCAACCCTATCCGATTTTCAAGAACTTCTACTCCGGTGGCCTGGGTTCGGTCCGAGGTTTCGAGCAGGGCAGTCTGACCACGGCTGCGCAACGCAACGCCTTGCTGACAACTTCGGCAGTGGCTACCGGTGGAACCAAGAAGATTACGTTCAATGCCGAACTTCTGTCGCCATTGCCAGGCGGTGGCAGCGATCGTACCTTGCGGGTATATGGTTTCGCTGACGCCGGCGGTATTTTTGGGCCTGATGAAGTCATTCAATTGGGCGACTTGCGGACTTCCGTGGGCGTGGGTATCAGCTGGATTTCGCCGGTCGGGCCACTGCGACTGGCGTTTGCCAAACCGATCAACAAGTTTGATAGCGATAAAATTCAGGCCATGCAATTTCAGATTGGAACCTCTTTCTAATGAAGACACTTAAATTTCGCTGCTTGATGGGCCTGGCTGTTGCTGCGTTGTCCGTCAGCGCGGCAGCGCAGGACTTTACCCGTGTGGGATATATCAACACCCAACGCATCACGACGGAGTCTGGTCCCGCGAAGGCCGCCCAGGTCAAACTCGAGTCGGAGTTTTCCAAGCGCCAAAAGGAGTTGGGTGACTTGCAGCCCACACTCAAGGCGATGAACGAGAAACTGGAGCGCGACAGTCCCACGCTGACGGAAAGCCAGCGTGTAAACCGGCAAAAGGAAATTGCAGACCAAAACCGCGAGTTCCAGCGCAAGCGCCGGGAGTTTGAGGAAGACCTCAATGCACGACGCAATGAGGAATTGCAGCAGGTACTGGACAAAGCCAACAAGGCAGTCAAGCAGGTCGCGGAAGTGGAAAAGTATGATCTGATTCTGCAGGAAGTGGTCTACAGCAACACCAAGCATGACATTACCGACAAGGTTTTGAAGATTCTCAACTCCGGTGCGAAGTAAAGTCTTGCCCGGCGAGGGTTGAGGGATGCGATTGGAGCTGAAAACCATCGTCACTGCGCTGGGAGGTGAGTTTCATGGGGATGCCTCGGTTGTTGTATCGGGTCTGGCGCCACTGGAAGCAGCAACACCGTCCGACATCAGTTTTCTGAGTAATCCCAGGTACCAGCAGCAATTGCTTGGATCCAAAGCCGGCTGCGTCATCGTGGGGGTCCAAGCAAAAGAAGCGGCATTGTCACGTGGTGCGTGCATCGTGACACCAGAGCCCTATTTGTACTTCGCGCGGCTGACCCAATGGTGGAAGAAACAGCTTCGCCCGATGGAGTCTGCGCACATCCACCCCAGTGCCGTGGTGGACCCGCAGGCCGTCATTCATCCCACTGCCAGCGTCGGTGCCTTGTGTGTGGTCGAGCGCGGCGCACACATCGGTGCGCACACGGTGTTGAAGTCGCGTGTAACCGTTGGCGAAGACTGCCACATCGGAGAGCGTTGTCTGCTGCATCCGGGTGTGGTGATCGGCGCCGATGGCTTTGGTTTTGCACCCAATGGAGACACCTGGGAAAAGATCGAGCAACTCGGCGCGGTGCTGATAGGCAATGATGTTGAGATTGGCGCCAATACCTGCATCGATCGCGGTGCCCTGCAGAACACCGTGCTTGAAGACGGGGTGAAGCTTGACAACCTGATTCAGATCGGCCACAACGTACATGTGGGACGCAATACCGCCATGGCGGGCTGTGTCGGCGTGGCGGGGAGCGCCACCATTGGCGCCAACTGCACCGTGGGCGGTGGCGCCATCATTTTGGGGCACCTCACTTTGGCGCCCTATGTCAATATTTCAGCCGCCACGGTGGTCAGCAAGTCGATACTCAAGCCTGGTCATTACACCGGTATTTTCCCGGTTGATGACAACGCCTCCTGGGAACGCAACGCTGCCACATTGAAGCAACTGCACTCCTTGCGTGACCGCATCAAAACGATAGAAAAAGAGATCAAACCATGATGGATATCCACGACATTCTCAAAAAATTGCCCCATCGTTATCCATTTCTGCTGGTGGATCGCGTGTTGTCCATGGAGAAGGGTAAATCGATTCAGGCACTCAAGAATGTCACCATCAACGAGCCGTTTTTTACCGGCCACTTCCCGCATCGCCCGGTGATGCCCGGGGTTCTGATGCTGGAAGCACTGGCGCAAGCCGCGGCGCTGTTGTCATTTGACGCCATGGGTGTGACGCCGGACGACAAGACGGTGTACTACTTTGCTGGTATCGATGCTGCGCGATTCAAGCGACCGGTGGAGCCTGGTGACCAGTTGATCATGGACGTGGAACTGCTGCGCGCCAAGTCTGGCATTTTCAAGTTCAAGGGTGTTGTCAGAGTCGACGGCAACATCGCATGCGAAGCCGAACTGATGTGCACCATGCGCACCGTGCCTTGAGTTCCAGGGGATTGACATTGTGAGCACGATCCACTCCACAGCACTTGTAGACGCGTCGGCAGAGTTGGACTCTTCGGTCACGGTCGGTCCGTTCACGGTGATTGGCCCGCACGTTCGCATTGGGGCCGGGACGACCGTTGGGCCGCACTGTGTGATTGAAGGGCATACCGCTATTGGTTGCGACAATCGCATTTTTCAGTTCAATTCTCTGGGCGCCATTCCGCAGGACAAAAAGTACAACGGCGAACCCTGCGAACTGCTCATCGGTGACCGCAACACCATTCGTGAGTTTTGCACCTTCAACATTGGCTCACCGGGCGACGTTGGCGTGACACGGGTTGGCAGTGACAACTGGGTCATGGCCTACGTGCACATCGCCCACGATTGCCAGGTTGGCGACAACACTATTTTCGCCAACGGTGCAACCCTGGGTGGTCACGTGCACATCGGTGATTGGGTCTTTCTGGGCGGGCTTTCGGGTGTGCACCAGTTTGTGCGGATCGGGGCCCATGCCATGACCGGCTTCCAGACCCGCTTGGCGCAGGACGTCCCGCCCTATGTCACGGTAGCGGGCAACCCGGCTTCGGCGTCGGGTATCAACCAGGAGGGTTTGCGCCGTCGCGGCTTTACGCCTGAGCGCATTGCGGTTATCAAGCAATTGCACAAACTGCTATACCGCCAGGGGTTGACGCTGGCTGCCGCGCAGCTTGAGATGGCGCAGTTGCTTGGCGAGCAGATCGAAAGCACCGCGGATGTCCAGATGATGCTGGATTTTCTGGCGCAGTCGGACCGCGGCATCGTTCGCTGATCTGCTCACGCCATGCCAAGCAACGACCCTCACCTCGCCATGGTGGCAGGCGAGGCCTCCGGAGACCTGCTGGCCGGGCTTCTCTTGGAAGGTTTGCGTTCGCGCTGGAGTGCGCTGACCGCTGTCGGCATTGGTGGCCCACAGATGGCGCGGCACGGATTCGAGGCATGGTGGCCGCACCACAAACTCTCGGTGCACGGATTCAGCTGGGAGTTGTTGCGCCGCTACCGCGAGATTCTGGGCATTCGCAACCAGTTGCGTGAACGTCTTCTGGCTCAGCGCCCCGATCTTTTTGTTGGTGTTGACGCGCCAGACTTCAACCTCGACCTGGAAGCGGCGCTCAAGGCGAAAGGCATCAAGACCGTTCACTTTGTCTCGCCCTCGGTTTGGGCCTGGCGGCCCGAGCGCATGGAGAAAATCCGCAACAGCACCGACCATGTGCTGTGCATCTTCCCGTTTGAGCCGGCATTGCTGGAGAAAAACGGCATTTCGGCCAGCTTTGTCGGCCACCCGTTGGCCAGCGTCATCCCACTGGAACCTGACCGTGCAGCCGCGCGGCGCGCCCTGGCGCTGGACGATGCAGATGACGTGGTCGCGCTGTTGCCGGGCAGCCGAAACTCCGAAATATCGCACCTGGCGTTGCGGTTCTTTCGGGCTGCCACGCTTATCCAGCAAGCGCGACCAGCTACAAAATTCATAGTGCCCGCGGTGCCTGGCTTGAAGGCGATCGTTGATCGCCTGGCTGTGGAAAGTGGTAATGCGGCGCGGCTGACGATTCTGTCGGGCCAGTCGCATCTGGCACTTGCCGCGTGTGATGTCACCCTGATTGCCAGCGGCACAGCCACGCTGGAAGCAGCGCTGTTCAAGCGCCCGATGGTGATCGCTTACCACATGGGATGGCTGTCGTGGCAGCTGATGCGGCGCAAGCAGTTGCAACCCTGGGTCGGTTTACCCAATATCCTGTGCGAAGCATTTGTGGTCCCTGAACTCTTGCAGGACCAAGCCACGCCTGAATCTTTGGCGCGGGAGGTGCTGGTGTGGCTGGACGCGAAGCACCACGCTCCTTCGAAAATTGAGCAATTGCAAAACCGTTTCCTGGCGCTACACCACGAGTTGCAGCGCGATACCGCTACCCTTGCCACCGATGCGATCCAAAAAGTCCTCCAACGCTGAACTTGAACTTGCGCACCAGGCGCGATTGCTGCGCAGGCAGTTGCGCTGGGACACGGTGGGCTTGTTGGCGGGCGTGGACGAGGCCGGGCGCGGTCCCCTGGCGGGTCCGGTGGTAGCGGCCGCAGTCATACTCGACGAACGGTACACCATCAAAGGTTTGGCCGACTCCAAAAAACTGACTGCCTTGCGGCGCGACAAGCTGTTCGATGAAATTCTGGCAAAAGCACTTTGCTGCTCGATCGCACAGGCCAGCGTGGAGGAAATTGACACGCTCAATATCCTGCAGGCGACCCTGTTGGCAATGCGCCGCGCCGTCGAGGGCCTGCGGCTAAGACCAGCCAAGGTGCTTGTTGACGGAAACCGCCTGCCGGTGCTGGGCGTGCCCGCGCAAGCGATTGTCAAAGGAGACGCTCTGGTACCAGCGATTTCGGCAGCGTCCATTCTGGCCAAGGTGACGCGCGACCGCTGGTGTAAGGAACTGGATGCGCAATATCCGCAGTACGGATTTGCCGGCCACAAAGGCTACGGCACGGCCGAGCATCTGGCGGCGTTGAAAACCCATGGTGCCTGTCCACAGCACCGCAAGACTTTTGCCCCGGTGACAGCTGTTCTATGACCAGCCCATCCGTCATCACCTCACGCGACAACCCGCTGCTCAAGGAGCTTCGCAAGCTCAGTGGCGACAACACCGCGTACCGCAAGCTGGGACGCTGCTGGGTCGAAGGCGATCACTTGTGCAGTGCGGCGCTGGACCGAGGCTGGAAGCCCGCACTGGCCCTATTTTCGGAGTCATTCTGGCCTGCAGCGCCCGCCCAGTATGCGCAAGAAGCTATCAAAAGTGTAGTGGTCAAGGACATGCTGTGGCGTGAAATTAGCGGGCTGGAGTCGCCGGCGCATGTGGGATTTGTACTGGAAGTGCCCGTGCCAAGTCACTTGCTGCCCAACGCGCCCACGGTGATTCTCGACCGGGTGCAGGACGCCGGCAACGTGGGCTCCATCCTGCGCAGCGCGGGGGCTTTCGGTTTCAGGCAGGTATTGGCCCTCACTGGCACGGCCGCTTTGTGGTCCCCCAAGGTGTTGCGTGCTGCCATGGGTGCGCATTTCGGGCTGCAATTGCACGAGGGACTGACGCTGCAAGCGCTGGATGCGCTTCAGGTATCCGTGGTGGTGACCAGTTCGCACCAGGGAGACTTGCTGCAAAATCTTCGCCTGCCGTGCCCATGTGCGTGGGCTTTTGGCCACGAAGGGCAGGGCGTCAGCGAGGAGCTGATGGCCCGTGCAGCCCTTTTCGCCCGCATCGGTCAGCCCGGGGGAGAAGAGTCGTTGAACGTCGCGGCGGCGGCGGCCATCTGTCTTCATGCGAGCAGCAGCGACAGAATGGCAGAGCAGCGCCCGTTATAATGGGAGGCTTTCCAGAAAACAGCCGTCCCAAGCGCATTTCAAGCAACATTCCCTCAATTAAAGCACCCGCCAGGAGTCGATCCCAGCGGACACCCGCCAAGAGCCATTCTTGAGCGCGTTTGGGCGTACCCGTAACCCATTCGGAGAAACCAGTGCTTTTGTCTCTTCAGGGAACCACCCCACCCGCCATCCTGGCGCTCGCAGACGGCACGGTCTACATTGGCAATTCCATCGGAGCCGCCGGCTCCACGGTCGGCGAGGTGGTGTTCAATACCTCCATGACTGGCTACCAGGAAATCCTGACAGACCCCAGTTACTGCCAGCAGATCGTCACGCTCACCTACCCCCACATCGGCAACTACGGTATCAACCCGGAAGATGTGGAGTCCGACAAGGTGCAGGCCGCCGGGCTGATCGTGCGCGATGTGCCGATGCTGGCCTCCAACTTCCGTTCCACCCAGACTTTGACCCAGTACCTGGTGGCCGAGGGCACGGTGGCCATTGCCAATATCGATACCCGCCAACTGACCCGCCAATTGCGCACGCAAGGGGCACAGAATGGCTGCATTCTGGCACTCGCTGACGGTGAGGTGGTGTCCGACGCACTGTTGGCTCGTGCCATCGCGGCAGCCAAGGCTGCTCCGAGCATGGCGGGTCAGGACTTGGCGAAAGTCGTCAGTTGCCAGACGTCCTATGAATGGACCCAGGGAGAATGGGAATTGGATGGCGGGTACAGCCAGATCAGAGATCCACGCTTCCACGTGGTCGCCTACGACTTTGGCGTCAAAAAGAACATTCTGCGCATGCTGGTGCAACGCGGCTGCAGGGTGACGGTGGTGCCGGCGCAGACCACCGCAGCGGAAGTTCTTTCATACAAGCCCGACGGCATCTTTTTGAGCAATGGCCCAGGTGACCCGCAGCCGTGCGATTACGCCATTGTGGCGGCGGCAGAACTGATTGAAACCGGCATCCCCACCTTCGGTATCTGTTTGGGGCACCAAATCATGGCGCTGGCGTCTGGCGCCAGGACCTTCAAGATGAAGTTCGGACATCACGGCGCCAACCACCCGGTCAAGGATTTGGACAGCGGCCGTGTCGCCATCACCAGCCAGAACCATGGCTTTGCGGTGGATGAAGGTTCTTTGCCGCCTCACTTGCGCGCGACCCATGTCAGCCTTTTTGACAACACCTTGCAGGGCCTGATGCGCACCGACAAGCCTGCATTTTGTTTCCAGGGCCACCCCGAAGCCAGCCCCGGCCCACAGGACATCGGAACCCTCTTTGACCGCTTCATTGCCCTGATGGAGCAACACTGACATGCCAAAACGTACTGACATACAAAGCATTCTCATTATCGGCGCTGGCCCCATCATCATTGGTCAGGCCTGCGAGTTTGACTACTCTGGGGTGCAAGCCTGCAAGGCCCTGCGCGAAGAGGGATTCAAGGTCATCCTGATCAACAGCAACCCGGCCACGATCATGACCGACCCGGCCACGGCCGACGTCACCTACATTGAGCCGATCACCTGGCAAACCGTCGAAAAAATCATTGCCAAGGAGCGCCCCGACGCGATTTTGCCGACCATGGGGGGGCAGACGGCGTTGAACTGTGCGCTTGATTTGTGGCACCACGGCGTACTGGACAAATACCAGGTGGAACTCATTGGCGCCACGCCTGAGGCGATTGACAAGGCCGAAGACCGGCTCAAGTTCAAGGACGCCATGACCAAAATCGGGCTGGGATCCGCCCGCTCCGGCATTGCCCACAGCATGGAAGAAGCCTGGGGCGTACAGAAGCAGGTGGGCTTCCCGACCGTCATTCGGCCCAGCTTCACGCTCGGTGGCACTGGTGGCGGAATTGCCTACAACTCGGAAGAGTTTGAGACCATTTGCAAGCGCGGGCTGGAAGCGTCGCCCACCAATGAACTGCTGATTGAAGAGTCGCTCTTGGGCTGGAAAGAGTACGAGATGGAAGTGGTGCGCGACAAGGCGGACAACTGCATCATCGTCTGCTCGATCGAAAACCTGGACCCCATGGGCGTGCACACGGGCGACTCCATCACCGTGGCGCCGGCGCAGACCCTGACCGACAAGGAGTATCAGATTCTGCGCAACGCCTCGCTCGCGGTCTTGCGCGAAATCGGGGTGGACACCGGCGGCTCAAACGTGCAGTTTTCTATCAACCCCGTAGACGGCCGCATGATCGTCATCGAGATGAATCCGAGGGTTTCACGTTCGTCGGCCCTGGCGTCGAAAGCCACCGGTTTTCCGATTGCCAAGGTGGCGGCCAAGCTGGCTGTGGGCTTTACGCTCGATGAGTTGCGCAATGACATCACCGGCGGTGCCACGCCGGCGAGTTTCGAGCCCAGCATCGACTATGTGGTCACCAAGATCCCGCGTTTTGCGTTCGAGAAGTTTCCTGCAGCCGATAGCCGCCTGACCACGCAGATGAAAAGTGTGGGCGAAGTGATGGCCATGGGGCGCACATTCCAGGAATCGTTCCAGAAAGCGCTGCGTGGCCTTGAAGTGGGCGTCGATGGCATGAACGAAAAAACCCAGGATCGCGAGTTACTGGAGCGTGAACTGGGTGAGCCAGGACCTGAGCGCATCTGGTACGTGGGCGACGCCTTTGCCGCGGGCTGGAGCGTCGATGAAGTCTTTGAATTGACTAAGATCGACCGCTGGTTTTTGGTGCAGATTGAACAGATCGTCAGAATCGAGCTGGAGATCGAACGTTTGCCGTTTGCCCATGGCGCGTCGGCCCTCGAACAAATTGACGCCGCTACATTGCGCGCGCTCAAGCAAAAAGGCTTTTCCGACCGCCGCCTGGCCAAACAGTTCAAAACCACTGACACCGCTGTTCGCCTCAAGCGTCGTGAACTCGGGGTGCGGCCAGTCTACAAGCGCGTGGACACCTGCGCAGCCGAGTTTGCCACCAACACCGCCTACATGTACTCCACCTACGAGTCCGAAGGTGCAGAGTGCGAAGCTGCGCCGACGTCGAACAAGAAGATCATGGTGCTGGGCGGCGGCCCGAATCGCATCGGGCAGGGCATCGAATTTGACTATTGCTGCGTGCACGCTGCGCTGGCGATGCGCGAAGACGGGTACGAGACCATCATGGTCAACTGCAACCC
>CAJBVC010000840.1 GCA_903958915.1 uncultured beta proteobacterium | reverse complement strand
TCGAAGTCTTTGACGAGCCGGAAACTGCCGCCGCGAAACACCGCGCCGGCTTGCGTCGCCTGTTTGCCTTGCAGATCAAGGATGCGCTGAAGTACCTGGAAAAGAACATTCCTGACCTGCAGAAGATGGCCGTGGCCTATATGCAGGTGGGCAAGGCGGAAAACGGCTCGGGTGGAGGAACGC
Organism: uncultured beta proteobacterium; assembly: GCA_903958915.1. Lineage (GTDB taxonomy): Bacteria > Pseudomonadota > Gammaproteobacteria > Burkholderiales > Burkholderiaceae_C > Allorhodoferax. The sequence continues at coordinate 7,077 of CAJBVC010000840.1, read as the reverse complement.
TGGAGGAACTGCGCGAACAGATCATTGCGGTGGCACTCGACCGTGCTTTCCTGCTGGAACCTTTGCCAACCGACGCGTTTGCCTTCAAGCGGCGCATCGAGGAAGGACGGGGACGTCTGAATCTGATTTCCAGCGAAGTGGCGCGCATGGCGGGCGTCATCCTGATCGAGTACGCCGCAGCGGCGCGCAAGATCAAGGACACGAAAAATGCACCGGATGCTGTGACCGACGCCACTCTGCAACTGCAACGACTGCTGCCCAAACGCTTTCTGCAAACCACGCCGTGGGAGCGGCTGCAGCACCTGGCGCGTTACCTCAAGGCCATCACCCAGCGGCTGGAGAAATACCGCGCTGACCCCGCCCGCGACGCCACGCGTTTAGCTGAGCTGCGCCCGCAGGAGCAGCGTTACTGGCGCCTGGTGGCGGAACGCAAGGGCGCGGTCGACGAACGCATGCAGGAGTTTCGCTGGCTGCTGGAAGAACTGCGCGTAAGCTTCTTTGCCCAGGAGCTGCGCACCCCCCAGCCGGTGAGTGTGAAGCGGCTCGAGAAAGCCTGGGCCCAGCTTTCCAATTGACCGGACTCAAACGCCGATGTAGCGGTGCCAGATATCGGGACTGGCTCCCAACTCGTCGGAGTTGCCTTGCCATACCACCCGGCCGCGCTCCATCACGGTGTGCTGATCGGCCAGGGTCAACAGCTTCTGCACGTACTTGTCAATCACCAGAATGCTCTGACCATGCGAGCGCAGGGTGGCCAGGCAATGCCAGATGTCCTCCCGAATCAGCGGCGCCAATCCTTCGGTGGCTTCGTCCAGGATGAGCAGATGCGGGTTGGTCGACAGTGCGCGCCCAATGGCCAGCATTTGCTGCTCGCCACCGGAGATCTGGTTACCCATGTTTTGCCGGCGCTCCTTGAGGCGTGGAAACAGGTCGTATACACGCTCCAGCGTCCAGGGGTCCTGGCTGTGGTTACGGTTTGCGCTAAACGCGCGGAGGTTTTCTTCGACCGACAGGTTGGCAAATATCATGCGGCCCTCCGGCACGACCGCGATGCCCATGCGCCCGATGCGGTCGGTGCTCAGGTGGTCGATGCGTTCCCCGCGAAAACGCACCGTTCCCCGCGTGGCGCGTACCAGTCCAAGAATTGACCGCACGGTGGTGGTTGTCCCCATGCCAGTGCGCCCTAAAAGCGTAGCCGTTTCACCGGGCTTCATCTTCAGACTGAGTCCAAACAGGACCTGGCTGTTGCCATAGGAGGTGTGAAGATCGTCCACTTCGAGCAGCGTTTCTGTGCTGGTGTGCATGCCCTATCCCTCACTGCGCCACTGCGCAACTGTCCACAGTGACATCCTCACCCAGATAGGCACGCTGAACTTCGGGGTTGTCCTTGATCTGCTGCGGGCTGCCGCTGGCAATCACCGTGCCGTAGACCAGTGTTGAAACGGTATCCGCCAGGCGAAATACCGCGTCCATATCGTGCTCGACCAGCAGGATGGTCAGTTCGCCGCGCAGTCCTTGCAGCAGGTCTACCATGGTTTTCGACTCATCCAGACCCATGCCGGCCATTGGCTCGTCCAGCAACAGCAGTTTGGGACGCGTCGCCAATGCCAGGCCGAGCTCCAGCTGTCGCTGCTCGCCGTGCGACAGGGAGGCAGCAATCGTATGCAGGCGCGACCCAAGCCCTATCCGTTCGGCCAGCGCAGTGGCCTGGGCGTAACGTTCACGATTGGAGCGCGCAGGTTGCCAAAACCGAAAACTGCTGCCAGTGCGGGCCTGTACCGCCAGTGCGATATTGTCCAGTACCGACAGGCGCTTGAAGATGCTCGTAATCTGGTACGAGCGAACCAAGCCGATGCGGGCGCGCCGGTGCATAGGCATGGCAGTGACGTCGCAACCATCAAATTGAATCACCCCTTCATCAGGCTGCAAGGCGCCGGAAATCTGGTGGATCAGAGTCGTCTTGCCGGCACCGTTGGGGCCAATAACGGCGTGGATCGAGCCTTGCTCCACCGTCAGGTGCGCGTGATCGGTCGCCGTCAACCCACCAAAGCGCTTGACCAGTCGTTCGACGCGGAGCAATACGGAACTCATGTGCGTCTGCCCACCCTGGCCAGGCTTGCCAACCCGTTTGGCGCCACCAGAACCACCAGCAGCAGCACCGCTCCAAGCCCGAGTTGCCAGTGAATGGTGAAGTGCGTTAGCAACTCTTCCAGGAGTAGAAAGAAGGCGGCACCCAGAAGACCTCCGTAGAGATAGCCAACACCGCCGAGAATGACCATGATCATGAGCATGCCCGACTGGCTCCACTGCATCAGGGCCGGACTCACGAATCCGCCCAGATTGGCAAGCAGGGCACCCGCCAGCCCTGCCAGCGCGCCGGCCAGTGTGAATGCCACCAGCTTGAACCGAAATACCGGAAATCCAATGGCTGCCATGCGCACCTCGTTTTCACGAATGGCCTGCAGTACATGGCCAAAGCGGGCGTTGAGCAGGCGCGCCACTGCCACCAGGGTCAGCGCCAGTATGCCGAGCACGACATAGTAGAAGACGCGGTCATTCGCAAGATCAAGCCCCAGGCCCACGGTGGACCGACCGGGCAGGGGTATGCCGTCATCTCCCCCGTAGGCCTTGAAGGAAGTCACAAGATAGAAGAGCATCTGGGCAAAGGCCAGTGTGATCATGATGAAGTACACCCCCTGGGTGCGCAGACTGATGGCGCCAATGACCAGCGCGAAACCCGCACCAACCAGCATGGCCAATGGCCAGGCAATCCAGGCACTGACGATTCCCGCTTGCATGCAGATGGCCACGGTGTACGCCCCCAGGCCCACGAATGCGGCGTGGCCAAAACTCACCATGCCACCGAAGCCAAGAATCAGATTCAGGCTGCTTGCGGCGAGTGCAAAGATGAGGATACGACTGGCCAGGGATAGATAAAAATCGGTGCCGGTGGCACTTGCAATGAATGGAAATAACACCAGTAGTGCCAGCACCGACGCCGTCAGGCGCCAGTGCAGTGCATGGTCCAGAATGCTGTCCGGCTTGCGAGGTACGGCCTGCTGTGGCGTCATGCGGCGTGATTTGAAACTGACAGACCGGTTTCAACCATGGGCGGGAAACAACCCTCGGGGGCGAATGAACAGAACCGTCGCCATCAACAGGTAGATCATGATGGATGCCACGGCGGGAGCCGCATTGGCAGCAGCTTCCGGTGTCATCAGTGAAGCAAACAGCACAGGGATTAAGGTGCGGCCCGCTGTATCAATTACTCCAATGATCAGGGCTCCAAGGAAGGCTCCGCGCACCGAGCCGATGCCTCCTATCACGATGACGACAAAGGCCAGGATCAGGATGCTCTCGCCCATACCGACCTGCACCGCGAGCATGGGGCCCAGCATGCCGCCGGCCAGACCACACAGCGCGGCCCCAACAGCAAAAACCCCCGAAAAAAGGCTGCGCACATTCACACCCATAGCCAGCGCCATGTCCCGGTTGGAGGCACCCGCGCGCACCTGCATGCCAACGCGCGTACGCGTGATCAGCAGGTACAACAGGCCCGCCACCAGCAAGCCGACCGCGATGATGAACAGGCCGTAGGAGGAATACGAAAAGCCGGGAAAGAGTTCTACCGGGCCTGAGAGTGCTGGCGGTGGGTTGAGCGGAACCGGCTGCGAGCCCCACAGCAGGCGCACGGATTCGTTGCACATCAACATGATGGCAAACGTGCCAAGCACCTGAGAGAGATGATCGCGCTGGTACAGGCGTCGCAGAATACTGATTTCCAGCACCACACCAAACAGGGCAGCGCCCATCACGCCCAGGCCCAGGCCCCACCAGAAATTGCCGAGCACGGTGGTCAGGGTCGCTATCAGGTAGGCGCCAACCATGTACAGAGAACCATGCGCCAGGTTGATCATGTCCATGATGCCAAACACCAGCGTCAGGCCGGCAGCCAGCAGGAACAACATCAAGCCGAACTGCAGCCCATTGAGCGCCTGCTCCAGTACCAGAATCGTGTTCACAGGCGCTCGTGCCGTCCAACGTAGCAGGGCACTACGCGGGCATCTTGCAACTGGCAGCGTAGGCGTCGCTGTGGTTCTTCAGTACCGGTGCGCCGAGCAGGCGGTTGGTCAGGCGGCCTTTGGAATCCTTGCCGACCATGCGCAGGTAGTAGTTCTGTATCGGGAACTGGTTCTTGTTGAACTTGAACTCACCGCGCACCGATTTGAAATTGGCGGCCATCAGTGCCTTGCGCACGGCGGCCTTGTCATCGAGCTTGCCCTTGGTATCACGCACAGCGGAGTCGATCAACTGCGCAGCATCGTAGCCCTGGGCCGCATACATCGTTGGCAGGCGACCGTATTCCTTCTCGAACTCCATCACGAACTTCCGATTCGCGGCATTGTCCATGTCGTGCGCCCATTGTGTGGTGTTGAACATGCCCAGCATGGGCTCGCCCACGGCCTTGATCACATCCTCGTCACCCGAGAAGCCGGGACCAAACAGGGTCATGTCTTTTGAGAGCCCGGCACCGACAAACTGCTTGATAAAGTTAATTCCCATGCCGCCGGGCAGAAAAATGTAGACCGCTTCGGGTTTGGCAGCCCGCAACTGGGCGATTTCAGTGCCAAAGTTGAGCTGGTTCAGGGCGGGAAGTGCCTCGGAGATAACGTCGCCTTTGAAGAATCGTTTGAAACCGGTGATGGCATCCTTGCCTGCCGGGTAGTTGGGCGCGATCACGGCCACACGTTTGAAGCCCTTTTCAGTGACCACCTGGCCCGCCGCCTCGTGCATATTGTCGTTTTGGTAAGACGCGCTGAAGAAAAACGGATTGCATTGTTCGCCCGCGTACTGTGAAGGGCCGGCATTGGCACTGATGTAATAGGTTTGCGACTGGAATGTGGGAGTGCCAACGGCCAGCATCACATTGGAGAAGACCACGCCGGTCATGAAGTCCACCTTGTCACGTTTGACCAGACGGTCCGCCGTTTGCCGTCCCACATCGGGGCTGGCCTGGTCGTCTGCGACGATGACTTCAACCGCCTGCCCACCGAACTTTCCGCCCGCGAGTTTCACGGCCAACTGGAATCCGTCCCGAATATCCACTCCCAGGCCGGCGCCTGGGCCCGACAGGGTGCTGAGCAAGCCCACTTTGACAGTGGCTTGAGCGTGCGCGCCCAGCGCCAGCAAAGCCGCCGTTGCAATGAAGGTATGGCGCAGGAAACGGGAAGAGAGGCTAAGCATGGTGATCCGTTCTGTGGTGAGTGAAATGATTCAAAAAGGGTAGAAGTTTAAGGTGTGTGCGTCGAAAGGCCTGTGTTGCCACTGGCTGGTGTACATTGTTCTTCAGAAATCGGACAAAGTTCTTTCACAGGCGGGTCAGACCATGCGCATAGCAACAATTTTCCCACGCTGGCTGATGTTGGCGCTGCTGCCATTCCTGTTGTCGTGCGGCGGGGGTGGATCGTCTGGTGTGCCCGCTGAGACCGATTGGCAGGTGTTCAAGTCGCTTTTCGTGCAAACCGATGGACGTGTAATTGACACGGGTAACGCAGGGATGAGTCACTCGGAGGGGCAGGGCGTGACCATGCTGCTGGCGGTACAAAACAACGACCGCGCCACGTTCGACGCGGTCTGGAAGTGGACCCAAGCCAACCTGCAGATTCGGTCGGACAAGCTCCTGGCCTGGAGTTGGGTGCCGGGTACCGGCGTGACCGACACCAACAACGCAACCGATGGCGATGTCTTCGTTGCGTGGGCTTTGGTGCGGGCTTCGCGCAAGTGGAATGAGCCTGTCCATATGGCTGCTGCCAAGGATATCTTGCTCGCTGTCCGAGGCAAGCTGTTACGCACCACCAGCCGTGGTGTGGTACTGCTGCCGGGAGCGGTGGGGTTTGAAAAGACGCAGGGGCCGGTACTCAACTTGTCCTATTGGTTGTTCCCGGCGTTCAATGAGTTGGCGACGGCGGACCCATCGACCGACTGGGCGGCCTTGAAGGCCAGCGGTGTTGCCTTGTTGAACCAGGCCCGATTCGGCCGCTGGGGTCTGCCACCGGATCTGATGATGGCGGGCACCACGTTGACGCCCTACGACAACATGCGCTTTGGCTACGCGGCGGTACGGGTTCCCCTGTACATGCTGTGGGGCAAGGTCGACACGCCCGCGCTGTTGCTGCCGTTTCAGAACTTCTGGGGGCAATTCCAGGTCACAAGCTTTGTACCCGCATGGACGAACGTGGTGGACAACACCCTGGACACGACAAATGCCACTGTGGGCATGCGCGGCATTGCCCAGTTCACTCTGGGTGTGCCGGGGTTCAATGCGAATCAGCTTCCCGCGCTGGACCGAACACAAGGGTATTACTCGGCAAGCCTGTTGCTGTTGACCAAACTGGCCATCGCCGAACGGGGGCTGTGAGCATGGGCAAGCTAGCCTTGCCGGTCATGAAAACGCCTCGCTTCACGCAAGCCCTCGGGCTATTTCAAGCGGGGCGCTATGCGGGTTTTTTCAATTGCGCTAGACCAATCGTGAACAGGGCAGTGTCAGTATCAGTGTGGTGCCCTTAGTCAATGCACTCTCCACGTGCACTGCGCCACCGTGCAACACCGCGATACTTTCAACCAGGTAAAGCCCCAAGCCCGCGCCCGGTTGCCCTTGGGCACCCCGCCCCCGAAAATACTTTTGAAACAGCTTGGGTATTTCATCTGCGGGAATGCCTGCGCCCTCATCCTGCACGCTGATGGCAAGTCCACCGTCAGGCGTGCCTTGCACCGTTATCCGCACCGGCACTGTGGCCGGTGAATGTTGAATTGCGTTGGCGATCAGATTGCGCACCGCCACCCGCAGCAAGCCCGCATCGCCGACAAAGCTGGCAGGCAGCTGATTGAAATGCAGCGCCAGTCGTTCGCCCTCCCACTCGGCCGCCAGCGCGTGCATGAATTGCCTGGGCTCAAGCGTGCTCGGGTTCAGCTGCAGTGCGGTGCCGACACGGTCCGCCGACAAGAACTCATCCATCATGTCGGTCATGCGCTGGGTTGCCTCGCGGATGTTGGTGCAGCGCTGCAAACTCTTTTCCC
>CAJBVC010000839.1 GCA_903958915.1 uncultured beta proteobacterium | reverse complement strand
TAGTCGCCTGACCGCCATTACACTTCAACGCCGCTGTGGCTTTGCAGTGCGCATATCTGGAAAGACCATGAAATTCAAGATGTCCGAGAACTCACTGTTTGCGATTCTGCTGCGCTCGCCGTGGTGGATCAGCATGACGGTTGTGGCGCTGATGACGCTGATCTCGTTTGCATTGTTGCCGCCGCCGTATGTGGCCTTTGGGGTCATGGGCAGTTTCCCGTTCCTGGTGGTTGGTGTCATTGCAGCGCGGCGACAGTGGGGTGCACTCAGCCCGGCCAAGGTGGCCAAAGTGCTTGCTCAGGTTGGCGCGATGTCGTGGCGGGATTTTTCTGCGCATGCAGAACGAACGTTTGCCCAGCTAGGTTATCAGGTGGAGCGCCTGAATAGCCCTTACGCTGATATCAGTTTGCGCAAAGACGGGCAGACCACCTTGTTGAGTTGCAAGCGCTGGAAAGCGGCCAGCCACGGCGTCGAGGCGTTGCGTGAACTGGTCGCCGCCAAAGAGGCCCAAGATGCCAGTCGATGCACTTATGTCAGCCTGGGTCCGGTGACCGATACCGCCCAGCGTTTTGCCAAGGCACAAGGTGTTGTGCTAATCCATGGTGCCGCCCTGGCCGCTCTGTTTCAGAGACCTGGTGAGTCATCTTGACAGTGCGGTCGTGAAAGGTGCCGGCCTGCCGTACTGAAGCTGCGCACTATTCACGCGTGCGGATGACATGATTGGTGACGTGGCGTGTGACGTGGCGCTGGCAGGCTCAGAACAGATTGTTACCATACGCAGGTGGTGCAATGCATGCCGCAAAGCGAACAGCAACTGACGAGGAAACACTATGACCCAATCCAGAATCATCTACACGCTCACCGACGAAGCTCCTTGGCTGGCTACGGCGGCGTTTTTACCCATCGTGCGCACCTTTGCAGCACCTGCCGGCATTGACGTGGAGACCAGCGATATTTCGGTTGCGGCGCGCGTTCTGGCGACCTTTCCTGACTACCTGACCGACGCGCAAAAAGTGCCTGACGCACTGGCTGAGTTAGGCAAGCTCACGCTACAGCCAGAAGCCAACATCATCAAGCTACCCAACATCAGCGCATCGCAAAACCAGTTGATTCTTGCGATCAAGGAGCTGCAATCCAAGGGTTACGCTGTTCCTGACTATCCTGAAATTGCGCAAAACGACGAAGAAAAAGCCATTCGCGCGCGCTATGCCAGGTGCCTGGGCAGCGCCGTAAACCCGGTGCTGCGCGAAGGCAATTCGGATCGGCGCGCACCCAAAGCCGTCAAGGAATACGCGCGCAAAAATCCGCACTCCATGGCGGAGTGGAGCCAAGCCTCGCGTTCCCACGTATCGCACATGCACACTGGTGACTTCTACCACGGTGAAAAGTCCATCACACTGGACAAAGCCCGCGATGTGCGCATGGAGTTGATTACAGCAAGCGGAAAAACCATCGTCCTCAAGCCCAAAACCGTGCTTTTGGACGGTGAAATCATCGACAGCATGTTCATGAGCAAAAAGGCTCTGTGCGATTTCTACGAAAAGGAAATTGACGATGCCTATAAAACAGGCGTGATGTTCTCGCTGCACGTCAAGGCCACCATGATGAAGGTGTCTCACCCCATTGTGTTTGGTCACTGCGTGAAAATTTTCTACCGCGACGCGTTTGAGAAGCACGGCAAGTTGTTTGACGAAATCGGCGTCAATGTCAACAATGGCATGGCCAATCTTTACGAAAAGATCGCCACCCTGCCGCAGTCGCTGCGCGATGAAATCAAGGCCGACCTGCACGCCTGCCACGCCCACCGCCCAGAACTGGCGATGGTGGACTCGGCCAAGGGTATTACCAACTTCCATTCACCCAACGACATCATTGTGGATGCCTCCATGCCGGCCATGATCAGGAACGGCGGCAAGATGTGGGGAGCCGACGGCCGCTTGAAGGACGTGAAGGCGGTGATGCCTGAGAGCACCTTTGCCCGCATCTACCAGGAGATCATTAACTTCTGCAAATGGCATGGCAACTTTGACCCCAAAACCATGGGCACCGTGCCCAATGTGGGTTTGATGGCGCAGCAGGCAGAAGAATACGGCTCCCACGACAAGACATTTGAAATCAGCGAATCCGGCGTTGCCAATATTGTGGACATCGCCACAGGTGAAGTGCTGCTCACCCAAGATGTGGGTGAAGGCGACATTTGGCGCATGTGCCAGTGCAAGGACGCTGCCGTGCGCGATTGGGTCAAGCTCGCGGTCACCCGCGCCCGCAACTCCAAGACACCGGCCGTGTTCTGGCTCGACCCGTACCGCCCCCATGAGAACGAGCTCATCAAGAAGGTGGATAAATACCTCAAAGACCACGACACCACGGGCCTGGATATTCAACACATGTCCCAAGTGCGTGCCATGCGCTATAGCCTGGAGCGCGTCATTCGCGGGCTGGACACCATCTCCGTCACCGGAAACATCCTGCGCGATTATTTGACCGACCTGTTCCCCATCATGGAACTCGGAACCAGCGCCAAAATGCTGTCTATCGTGCCTTTGATGGCAGGCGGCGGCATGTACGAAACGGGTGCGGGC
>CAJBVC010000838.1 GCA_903958915.1 uncultured beta proteobacterium | reverse complement strand
TGCTCGATGCCGACCTGGTGATTGGCGGCGTGCTGATTCCCGGTGCCGCTGCGCCCAAACTGGTCACCAAGGCCAGGATTGGCAAGATGAAAAAGGGCGCGGTGCTGGTGGACGTGGCGATTGACCAGGGCGGCTGCTTCGAGACCTCGCACGCCACCACGCATGCCGAGCCCACCTTTGTGGTCGATGGCGTGGTGCACTACTGCGTGGCCAATATGCCCGGCGCCGTGGCACGCACTTCCACCTTTGCGCTCAACAATGCCACGATTGGTCACGCCGTGGCTCTGGCCGACAAGGGCTGGAAGGCGGCGCTACGTGACAACGTGCATCTGCGCAATGGCCTCAATGTGTGTGAAGGCAAGGTCACCTACGAAGCGGTGGCGCATGACCTCGGTCTGCCTTATGAGAGCGCTGAAAGCGTACTCAAGTAATTCAAAGAAATAGTGGCTGCAGCGCGCACAGGACAAGCGCAAGCAGCTATTAAAGTTATAGCTAATCGAGCGTCAGGACGACCGGTGCATGGTCGCTCGGGCGCTCGTTTTTACGTGGCACCTTGTCAATCACACAGCCGGTAGCGCGGGCCGCAAGCGTGGGAGTCACCAGGATGTGGTCAATGCGCAGACCGCGGTTACGACGAAAACCAAAGTCGCGGTAGTCCCACCACGAATAGCTCTTTGCGGGTTGGTCGAACAGGCGAAAACTGTCCTGCAGTCCCAATGCGATCAATGCGCGCAGGTGGTAGCGCTCTTCTTCGGTGCAGTGGATCTGGTCGCGCATGCCTACCGGGTCCCACACGTCCTGATCGTCAAAGGTGATGTTGTAGTCTCCCATGAGCACCAGTTTTGGGTGTGTCTTCAACTCTTCGCGCACCCAGTCGCGCAGGCCCTTGAGCCACGCCATCTTGTACTCAAACTTGTCGGTGCCGGGCGCTTGGCCGTTGGGAAAATAAGCACCGATCACACGTATCCCGGCGTTCGACGCATCGCCATCGGGCAGCGTGCCTGCAATGACGCGTGCCATCTCATCACCAAAGCCGGGGATGTTCTTCACCACATCGGTCACCGGTTGGCGCGACAGTAGCGCGACGCCGTTGTAGGTCTTCTGACCAAACCATTGCGCCGTGTATCCCGCCTCGGCAATGGCCTGCGCCGGAAACTTGTCGTCGGTCATCTTGAGTTCCTGCAGCGCCAGCACATCGACCGGGTTGGCCTGCAGCCAGTCGAGCACCTGTGGCAGGCGTACGCTGAGGGAGTTGACGTTCCAGGTGGCGAGTTGCATGGTGTGATGGGGCTGTGGTGGTGATCAAACGCCCGGGATAGGACGTGGCGGCAGTTAAGATGGGTCGATGGACACTGTATTGCAATTCTTGCAGACCCTGCAGGGCTTTCCTGCCTATGCGCTGGTGCTGGGAATGCTGGTCGCATGCGGTATCGGTGCTCCGTTTAACGAGGATATTGTGCTGCTGGCAGCGTCGGCGCTGACGCTCAACCACGTCATGGAGCCGGTGCCGCTGCTGGTGGTGGCCTGGTTTGGCATCCTGATCGGCGATGGTCTTGTGTTCCATTGGGGCCATCGTTTTGGGGCGCGCTTGCTGCGCTCGCGCTTTTTTGCACGCATTGTTTCGGAGGAAAAACTCGAGGCGATGCAGAACCGCATTCGTGTGGGAGGGCCGTACTATATTTTCGTGATCCGATTTCTGCCTGGCATCCGCACAGCGCTGTTTTTTGCCGCGGGGTCACTGAAGCTGCCCTATCGACAACTGTTCATTTATGACGGCGCTGCGGCCGTCATTGAACTGCCGCTGCTGGTCTACGGGGTGCGTTATGTGGGCGGCAACTGGCAGGAAATATTGCAACTGGTCGAGCATTTCCAGAACTACATCGTGGTCGGCGTCTTGGGGGCAATCGGCGCTGCCGTCGTGTGGAGGCGCATCAAGTCCAGCAGCAAGAAGGAGGCCACATGAAACGCAGACCACTACCGACCCGGGGCCGGCCCATGGCCGATGTGCTGGACGACCTCAAGGAATTCGGGTCGGACGATCCGGACTACAAAAATGGCCGATTGTGGAGCCTGGTGTATTATCTCGATGACGACTACACCGATTTTCTCAACCAGGCCTATGGCAGCTTTTCGTCGGCCAACGGGCTCAACCCGACCGCGTTCAAGAGCCTCAAGCGCTTTGAGAACGACATAATTGCTGCCACCGCTGAGAACCTGCATGGCACGCCCGATGTGTGTGGTGTGGTGACCTCGGGTGGCACTGAGAGTTGCCTGCTGGCGGTCAAAACCTATCGCGATCTGGCGCGCGCCACCCGGCGCGTCACCAAACCGGAGATGGTGCTGCCTGTCACGGCCCATGTGGCATGGTTCAAGGCATCCGAGTATTTCGGGGTCAAGGTACGCTTGCTGCCACTGGACAAGCAAATGCGTGCCGATGTGCGCAAATTGCGTGGCCTGGTCAACCGCAATACAGTGATGATCCTGGGCTCGGCGCCGGAATACCCGCACGGCACCATCGACCCGATCGAAGAGTTCGGCGAGATTGCACAGAAGCGCGGTGTGCCACTGCATGTGGACGCCTGCGTGGGTGGTTTCATACTGCCTTTCATGGAGATGAATGGCCGCAAACTGCCGTTGTGGGACTACCGTGTGCCCGGTGTGACATCGATCTCGGCAGATATCCACAAGTATGGGTTTGCCGCCAAAGGCGCGTCCACCATCACTTATCGCAATCTGGACTTGCTCAAGCATCAGATGTTTGTCTACCAGGACTGGCCGGGTGGCGTGTTTGCGTCGCCCGCACTGTTGGGTACACGACCCGGTGGCGCCTATGCCGCCGCCTGGGCCGCCATGCAGCACATGGGCAAGTCGGGTTACCGCGATCTGGCACGGCGCACCTGCAAGGCGTTTGACCAGATGCGTGCGGGCATTGCGAAGATTCCCGAGTTGTATGTGATGGGCGAGCCCAGTGGCCCGCTGCTGGGCTACGGCTCCCGCGACAAAGATGTCAATATTTACGCCGTTGGCGACCAGATGGATGCCAAAGGCTGGACCATCAACCGCCTGCAAAACCCGGACGGCCTGCACGCCATGATCACGGCGCAGCACGACCAGGTGATGGCCGACTACCTGCGTGACCTGAAAGCGTCAGTAGCAACAGTCAAGGCACATCCTGAGTTGGCCCAGGCCGGCAGTGCTGCCACCTATGGAATGATGTCCCATATTCCGATGCGCGGCATGGTCAAGCAAAAAGTGCTCGACATGTTTGCCACCATGTACCAGGCGGGCGGTGCCGAGATGGATCTGCACCACGGGGCTGAAGCGGCGGGCCAACCCACCTCGCTGGTTGACCGCATTGCCCTGTGGTACGTGACACGCAAGCAGCGCAACCAGAGCTAGGCATGTGTTTCAGTAGTGCAGCATGGCGGCAATGCCGATGGCGGTGCCCAGTCCGCCCACGGCAAACATGCCGTATTCCAGCCATCTCTTCTTGGTGAGCAGGGCAATGGCGGCCAATGC
>CAJBVC010000837.1 GCA_903958915.1 uncultured beta proteobacterium | reverse complement strand
GTGTGCACTGCGGCGCCTGCTCTGACAAATGCCATTATTTTCTGGGAACCGGTGATCCCAAAAATATGCCAGTGGCGCGCCAGGACCTGATGCGAAGTGTTTACCGTAGATATTTCACCTTCGCGGGCAAACACTTCCCCAAATTGGTCGGTGCGGTGGACTTGACGAAGGAAGTGCTGAACGACTGGTACAGTTATTTCAACCAGTGCTCCGAGTGCCGCCGCTGCTCTGTCTTCTGTCCCTATGGTATCGACACTGCCGAAGTGACGATGGCTGCGCGCGAGATCATGGCCTCGATTGGATTGGGGCAAAAGTACTCCAATGAAATCATTGGCAAAGTGCATCGCATTGGAAACAATCTGGGGATACCCGGTCCGGCGCTGGAAAATACGCTGGAAGGTCTAGAGGAAGATACCAAGGACGATACCGGGGTAGACGTTAAGTTTCCTCTGAATGTCAAAGGTGCCGAGGTATTGCTGATAACGCCCTCTGCTGACTTCTTTTCAGAGCCACATGTTGAAAGTCTGATCGGCTACGCCAAGGTATTTCACGCAGCCGGCATTAGTTGGACATTGAGTTCCCACGCGTCTGAGGCCGGAAACTTCGGAATGTTTATCGGTAACTACGAGCAAATGCGCAACATCTCCATGCGCGTGCGAGAAGCTGCTCTTGAGCTTGGGGTCAAGCGTATCGTGGTGGGTGAGTGTGGTCATGCATGGAGAGTGGCCTACAGCTTTTGGAACACCCTGATTGGTCCGTTTGACTATCTTGACCAGCGCTACCCAGTTCCGCAGCACATTTGCGAGGTCACGGACGACTTGATTCAGCGTGGTGTGATTTGTATGGACAAATCGGCCAATGACGACCGCATCATCACGTTCCACGACTCTTGCAATGTTGCCCGGGCCTCCCGCATGGGCAGTATGCCCGGCGGCCAATTTGTCATACCGCGACGCATCATCACGGCGGTTGCCAACCATTTCCATGACATGGCCCCTGAAACGATTCATGAGGGCACATTTTGCTGCGGGGGTGGCGGTGGTCTGTTGACCGACGACTTGCTTGAATTGCGTGTCAAGGGTGCATTGCCTCGCATGGAAGCGCTACAGCAAGTCGTGAGCGAACACCAAGTCAACTTCATGGCCACCATTTGCGCCATCTGCAAGGCCCAGTTTACCAAGGTACTGCCGTACTACGGCTTCAAGATGGGCATGGTCGGCGGTGTCCACCAGTTGGTCAGCAAGGCAATAGTGCTTGGTGACAAGTAAGTACACCCTCCAAGCGCCGATGCAAAAACAACTTTCCGGAGAACCCGATGTCTGCTCCCAATACCCCTGAGACCGCCAAGCCTTTGAATTTTCGACGCTACAAGGACGGCGACAGCAAGGTCAAGTCTTTCCAGAAAGATATTTTCGACGCGGGCCATTCCCACAAGTGCCCAACTTACATACAAAGCACGCCACCCTGTCAGGGGAGTTGCCCGGCGGGTGAGGATATTCGTGGGTACCTCAATATCGTGCGGGGAATTGAGAAGCCACCCGCGGGAATGGTGTGGCAGGAATATGCCTTTCGCCGATTGACTGAAGCCAACCCGTTTCCCTCGGTCATGGGGCGTGTGTGTCCGGCACCTTGTGAATCAGGTTGCAATCGCAACCAGGTCGAAGATTTCGTTGGCATCAACTCGGTAGAGCATTTTCTGGGAGATTACGCAATCGCCAAGAATCTTGCCTATCAGAAACCTGCTGCTACCAGCGGCAAAACCGTTGCGGTGATTGGCGGAGGTCCGGCTGGATTGTCGGCCGCGTATCAGCTCGCGCTCAAAGGGCACGACGTCACCCTGTTTGATGAGCGTGCTGAATTGGGCGGAATGATGCGTTATGGCATTCCGGGCTTTAGAACCCCCCGTGCTGTACTCGATGCGGAGATTCAACGTATCTTGGACCTGGGTGTGAAAACCCGTCTGAGCTGCCGTATTGGTACAGATGTCACCATGGCGCAGATTCGACAAGAATTCGATGCAGTCTTCCTGGGTCTGGGTGCGCAGTCTGGTCGTGCGCTGCCAGTGGAAGGTGCTGACGCTCCCAACTGTGTCACCGCTACCTCATTCCTCAAGGCATTCAACGACGGACGGTTGCACCACGTTGGCAAACGTGTTGTTGTGGTGGGTGGTGGGGATACATCCATCGATGTGGCAACCGTTGCGCGCCGCCTCGGACACATCGACAAGATCAATCCTTCGGATCGCCCAGAAATGGCGATTGCCGGTCACGTCGCGCACGATGTTGCAACTGCATCTGCGCGCCAGGGCGCCGAAGTGACTCTGACCACGATTTTTGCAGTTGACAAAATGCAAGCCTCCAAACACGAGGTCGAACATGCCTTGTCGGAAGGCATCACTATTCGTGACGGAATGGCACCCATCGCAGTTGTGCGTGGCGACGATGGCCGTGCCATTGCGCTGCGGATTGCGCGGTGCGAAGCGAAGATGGTTGGTGGCCGACTTGAGATCAAGAATATCGAAGGAACGGAGGAAGACATTCCTGCGGATCTGATTGTCTCTGCGATCGGTCAGGCAGTCGATTTCTCTGGCCTGGAGGAATTCAATAACGGCAAAGGTGCAATTACCAGTGACAAAAACTACCAGGTTCAAGGCCAGCCTGGTTTTTTTGTAGGTGGCGATGTGGTACGTCCCCATCTGTTGACCACGGCGATCGGCCATGGGGCAATTGCTGCCGATGGCATTGATCGCTACCTGCGTGAAGAGGCAATTGAAAAGCGTCCCAAGATTGATGTGCATACTTTTGATATCAAGCGAAAGATGATCGAGAAGGGCTATGCCTTTAGCGAAGTGAGCGAACCTATACGGGGCACCGATAAGAGCACGGCTGCGATACACAATTTTGACAACCGTTCGGACCGTTACGTAATCTCGCACAAAGAGTTATTCCTCGGACATTTCCCCTTTGTGTCGCGCAATCGCCGGGGTATCGTGTCGCTTACTGCGGAGCAGGCCTTGAACAACTTCGAGGAACGCTTGCAGCCGTTGCTCGAGGCCCAGGCCGTTGCCGAGGCCAAGCGTTGTATGAGCTGCGGGCAGTGCTTTGAGTGTGACAACTGTGTTGTCTATTGCCCGCAGGTGGCTGTGTTCAAAGTACCGAAGGCCAGATCCACTACGGGACGCTACGTGGACACCAATTACAGCAAGTGCATTGGTTGCCACATTTGTGCCGATGTGTGCCCAACGGGCTACATTCAGATGGGACTGGGGGACTAGTTCGTGAAGCGTGCTGCCTGGTTGCGATCGCGGTTTTGGATGTATGGATGCCGATCGCTGGCTGTAGTGGTGATGGCTTTTGGGGCATCACTGGCATCGGGGCAGGCCGGCCAGGATCTGTCCCGCGTGCCCAGACCCGCCATCGAAAAAGCGCGTGGTGTGCAATGCGTTGCAGAGCCAGCTTACATGCGTCGAAACCACATGAACTTGCTCAAACATCAAAGAGATGACACGGTACGTGTCGGTACTCGCACTGGCAGATTCAGCCTGAAGTCCTGCATCGACTGCCACGCCAGCGCAACAACCCGTAGCGTCAGCGCCTCCCCTGAAAACTTTTGTCAAAGTTGTCATGCCTACGCTGCTGTGTCCATCGACTGTTTTGAATGCCACACGCACCTGGCGCAGGAAAAACCATGAAAGAGGATGTTCCAGCGCGTAGTGAGGTAGACGTAAGTCTTCCTTCTGGCCGACGCGGCTTTCTTGCGGTAGCTGCTGCTGGAATGGCAGGTGTTGTGCTTGCACCCGGAATTCGGCTCATTGAGATTGCCCAGGCGAGTACGCTCCCGGCAGGAGTCAAGATGGGCAGTGGTGTGCGTTGGGGCATGTTGATCGACAGCAGCAAGTGTGCCAGCGGCTGCACCGATTGCGTGACTGCCTGCACTACTGAGAACGGCCTGTCGGGAGGTACCCGACCGACCGACTCGCAGTGGATCCGGAAGATTGAAATCAAGGAAGTGCGCACGGGTCGAACGCAATCATTGCCGATGATGTGCCAGCACTGCGCTGAGCCCCCCTGTGTAGACGTGTGCCCAACTGGTGCATCGTTCAAGCGTCCGGACGGAATTGTTCTGGTTGATCGGCACACCTGCATTGGATGTCGTTACTGCATCATGGCGTGTCCG
>CAJBVC010000836.1 GCA_903958915.1 uncultured beta proteobacterium | reverse complement strand
CCTGTAAGGCTGTTTTCAGATCCCGGATTCCCGGGGCGTGGCAACCCTCGTAATTGCCAAGAAAGGCGGTGCACCACGGTTCGTTGTGCGTGATCCAGTGCTTGATGCGGTCACCCAGGCGCCGGCTCACGACATCGACATACGCTTCAAATGCAGACACCGTTTCTCTGCTGGCCCATCCCCCTTGGTCCTGCAACGCCTGCGGCAGATCCCAGTGGTAAAGCGTGCACCAGGGCTCCAGATTGCGCTCCAGCATTCCATCGACCAGCCGGGAGTAGAAATCAAGGCCGCGCTGGTTCGGCTTGCCGCGACCCTCAGGGAAGATCCGGGGCCAGGCGATGGAAAACCGATACGCATTGGTGCCCAGTTGTTGCGCAATGTCCAGATCCTGCGGCCAGCGGTGATAGTGGTCACAAGCGATGGCGCCATTGGACCGATCCGCGATAGTCTGTGGGTTGGCACAAAAACGGTCCCAAATCGACTCGCCTCGACCATCCTGCGTGGAGGCGCCTTCGATCTGATAGGACGACGTGGAGCAGCCCCATCGAAATTCAGGTCTAAAGTCACTCCTGCGCAGTGCGGAAGATTCGATGGTTGCAATGGATTGGGGCATTGTTTCTCAGACTTGTTGGTAGTTTTTATCGGTGTCGCCCGCGGGCGACATGGCGACCGATGCCCGCCATGTCACGCTGATGGGAAACTCCCGCACCACGGAATAGGAGGTGCCGTAGCACCGGTTGAGCAGCCAATGCAGTCCACTCAGGGTGATGTCTCGCCACGGTATGTGAACCGATGTCAGACGGGGCGCAGAATATTCTGCCGCATGGGTGTTGTCGTATCCCAGCACGGAGACCTGTCCTGGGACGGAAATACCGACTTGTTGAAAGTATGAAAGAGCGCCAACCGCCATTTCGTCGTTGGCACAAAACAGCGCAGTGAACGCATGACCGCTGTTGACCAGGGCACGTGCTGCCGCCCATCCCCCTTCAGGAGAAAAATCGCTCTTCAGTGTCCATACGGCGTTCGGATCGATCCCCTGCCGAACCAATTCGCCCATGAAAGCATCGATACGCTCGACGTTGTCAGGTGCAGAATCCGGCCCCGAAATGACGGCATACTTCCGATGCCGAAATTGCAGCAATGTCTGTGCGGCAAGGATACCGGCGCGGCTGTGATCGGCTTGGAAGCACTGATCGGCCATGGCGTCAAGGCGGTGGTTCAAGATGAGCAAATGCTGCTGCTTCGCGCCGAGTGATGCAACGTCCTCCTCGCGCAGTGCGCTACTCATTACCACCAGGCCATCGCACCCGCGATCGATCAAGAACTCCACCCCCTCCATGGCTTGCTCCCGTGCGTCCCCCTCACCACGACCGAAGGCCAACACCATATGGCGGCCATTGGTTCGTAACTCGGTATCGATGGTCTGCAAAATCGGCGTGTAAAAAGTACCTTTCAACAAAGGGATATAGACACCAATCATTTGGGAAGAGCCTGACAGCAGCGTACGTGCGGCGTGCGAAGGCTTGAAGTTCAATTCCTCGATCGCCTGGCGGATTCGCTGTGCAGTGGCGGGCGCAACCGAGCCCTTTCCACTCACAACCCGCGAAGCGGTGCCAACTCCCACCTGCGCTAAACGCGCGACATCCTTAATGGTGGCCATAACTCAACGGCAGGCAGTTTGGTTCATCATTCCAGTGGACAGGCAGAGGCTCATGGTGATGGGCTTTCGACAAAAAGAAACGGATCCCAGTCCGTGCAGTCGCGGAGCAGGGATCCGTTCAAGGCCCCTCTACATCTTGTAGGTCAGTCCGATGAGGTACTGGCGACCATAGGTATGGTACTTCTCAGGCATCATGCGCTTGATCGGGTCGACGGAGTCGTCGTTCAACCTGGTCATATACGGTGTGTCAGTGAGATTGTTGACCTGCAACAGAATCGACAATCCTTTCATGGACCCGGTCTCGAAGGAATACCCCACCTGCATGTCGGTAATCCTTTCCGACTCAATCGAAGAGAGCGACGTATCGATCCATGTTCCCCGCACTTCAGCGACAAACTGCGAACGGAACCGCTGTGCGATGCGAGCCTGGAAGCCGTGCTTTTCATAGTAAGCCGTCAGACTGGTAACCTTGCCCGACAAACCTTCCATGGGTTTATTCAGATCGCGCTCGCCATTCTTGCTTTTCTGGCCCGCAACATTGCTGCTGGTGTCCGACATGCTGGCTACTACACCAAATCCGTCAAGGCTTGGATGTAGCAGCGCGCCATCAAGCGAAACGCTCAACTCGGTTCCGCGGACCACTCCACCTTCCCCATTGGCCGGACGGCTGAACTCACCGGTTACCGTTTTAGCGGTTTCGATATTGGGAAGCCCAGTGAAGTTGTACGCGTAATCCGTCTGGTTATAGATTGTTGACTTCAGCGTCTTGTGGAAGGCTGCTGCCGCAATATAGCTGCGCTTACCAAAGTACTTCTCCACGGATACATCCAGCGCAGTCGCGCGCCAGGGTTCCAACTGCGGATTGCCACCACTGACGGTCGGAGTTCCCAGCTTGGGGCCTTCCTTGATCACCGACACACTACCGAACCCGGCACGCATCGCTTCCATATCCGGGCGCGCCAAAACCTGCGCGGCACCGACGCGCACCATGGTGTTGGAGCCCAGATCACCCGCCAGATTCAAGCTTGGCAGAACATCGGTGTAGGTGGTTCCGCCTGTCATGGCCTTTGCCACGTTTTTCACGTTGTCCCAAGCCATCCCGGTGGCACTCTGATCGGTCTGCACCACTTGCACCCCGACGTTGCCGCGCACGGGTATGCCCGCAGTGAAGTCAAGCCCCAGCTTGCCGAAGAAGGTGGCGACCTTTTCCTTCACGCCCCAAATGCGCCCGGGTGCCTGATCAGCGCCTTCTGGGCCCTGGTTGTACAGACTACTGGCCAGAAAGTCTTGCATGCTGAAACTGGCGAGCGCCGGATTGCCGGCAAAACCCAGGTCAGCAGGTGCTTGCACCATACTGGCAGGAATGGGCAGGCAGTTGTCGCCGCCGAAGCACTTGGCGCCGTTCTTGAGCGCGTAGATGGTCGTGCTGCTGGTGTTGGATTTCTTGCGGTCGGTGAAATTCACGCCGCCTTCAAAATTGCTGACCGCGCCCCACTCCAGGTCTCGCTTTGCCGACAGGCGCATCGCCTGCATTTCATCGGTAACCGAGATCGGGGAACCTGTTCCTACCTTGGACACGCCATTCAATTTGCCCCATTCTCCGATGCCGCGCAATTGCACCACTCCAGGCGCTGCCCAATTCAAAGTTGTGGGGTAGAACGAGGCGCCGTTGCCAACCTCGTTGTAGAAGTTCGTAAAGCCTGACAGTGCGGTGGGTGATGCCGTGATCTCGCCCTTGAATTCGTCACGGGTCGCTTTTGAATAGCTTAGATCCGCTTCGGTTTTCCAGGCGCCCACTTTCAGTTCATTCTTCCAGCCGATCGCTGTAATCTGGTCATCCCGCTTGCCATAGCGCGCCACCATGCGCGGGTCGACATTGGAGACAGTTCCATTGACCATCACGGGGCCGCCGATCATGTCGACAGTCTTGTAATTGCTAAATATCGGACCGCCACTTGCCGGGTTGGCAGGGGTACCGTTGCCACTCCAGTCAGGCATCAGATTGACCTGAAACTCGCGCCCTTGCGACATCTGCGCGAACTTGGAGTAGTACAAATCCACTGTGCTGCGGAAGTCCTTGGACGGCCTGAACTCAAGCACACCCATCAGGCCATCGCGCACCGAAGTCGTGGAAACCACGCTGGCATCAAATCCCTGCAGCGTACTGGGCGCTTTGGCGGCATCCGCATTTTCCAGCCCACGGAACGCACCCCACCAAATGGCAGAGTTCCCCCACCACCATGAGTTCGAGTGACGTTCCTGCCCCGGGCTGTCCAGTCGTGCGTAACCCAGAGCCAGTCCGATAGTGTTGTCGGCGAACTGATCGATATAGGACGCACTGAAGCGGCTTCCGGTATTGCTAGTGCCCGGGATCTGCGCACCGTTGCTATTGGACTCGCCACGTACATTGACGCTGACCTTGCGCTCACGCAAGTCCAGCGGGCGAACGGTCTGCATGTTGACGGTGCCGGACAGGCCTTGCGCCCCCAAGGCGGCATCTGGTGTTTTGTAGACCGTGGCTGAGTTGATCAACTCCGACGGATACTGGTCGAACTCGACTGAGCGGCCGCCGGCGGTACTCACCAATTCACGGCCATTGAGCAGTGTCAAGCCATAGGCCGGCGCCATACCACGGATCGAGAGGCCCTGGGTGCGACCCTCCACACGCTGACCGGCCAAACCCGGAAGACGCGCCAATGATTCGGCAATGCTGACATCGGGCAGCTTGCCGATGTCTTCCGCCGTCACTACCTCGACGATGGAGTCCGAATTCTTCTTGATGGCAATTGAACTCTCGATACTGCCGCGAATTCCGGTCACGGTAACCGTACCCAGATTGCTGGCTTGTTGCGCAAAGGCCATCGACGAGGAAAGAATCAGCGTTGCACAAGCTGCGGCGACAGGACTTACTTGAGGTAAGTACCGGTGGCGCGGGCAGTCCATGGTGCTGAGAGGGGCAGATTGTTTCATTGAATTTCTCCTGGGAATTCACATTAAGGATTGCAGTGTCTGTAAGCCATCGTCACCCATAGACGCAGCAGGGATTTTTCGGCCAAGCTGTTGGAACCGATTCCAACAAGACCCACTCTAGCACCAGTTACAAGAAGTCAATTACGGGAAATCCCTAGGTTGGTGCTGATACTCCCAAAATTCCAACATCTTCGACGGCTTCGTGATACAAAACTACCCAAAATGGTGCATCAGTGCGTCAATTACGCAAAGGCAGCGTGAAATTGTGCGAAGACTGGACGATTACTGCGAAACGATGCACCATTGGGTGAAAAATAAGTGGTGCGCTAGTGGGCTTCTTGCGATACATTTGCGTTCATCGAAATTCAATGCCCTGGGGTCACACCAAAATCGCTATGGAAACAGCCGAATTTCAGGTGCTTACGGGAGAGCCTGTACCTTTGCCGAACTCTGCAGGGCTGCATGCGCGGCCGGCTGCGAGGTTCGCTGCGACCGCCAAGACATACCAGTGCACGATTGAACTGGTGCGTGGTGTAGACCACGTTAACGCCAAATCCGTGGT
This sequence comes from uncultured beta proteobacterium, assembly GCA_903958915.1. Lineage (GTDB taxonomy): Bacteria > Pseudomonadota > Gammaproteobacteria > Burkholderiales > Burkholderiaceae_C > Allorhodoferax. The sequence goes on along the minus strand of CAJBVC010000836.1, from coordinate 4,597 downwards.
CGGAATCATGGGCTTTGGGACCCAAATGGGAGACCCGTTGCAAGTCAGGGCGCGGGGTGTGGACGCCGTGGAAGCTGTAACCGTGCTCACGGATCTGCTGAGAAAAGGCTGCGGCGAAGAATCGGGACCGAGTCCTGTCGCGTTGCAAGAGTATCCAGCGCAGGTTGTGTGCGCAACGCACTTTGGTGCCACAGTGCCCAGTTTTCAGGGCGTATGCGCCGCGCCGGGGCAGGCCGTGGGTGTCGTTGTGCAATTTCGCAGGGCAGGCATCGAAGTCTCCGAAGTAGGTGGGAGCCCTTCGCTGGAGCGGCTCCAACTCCATGCCGCACTGGATCAAGCGCGTGGCCAAATTGAAACTCTTCAATCAGCGGCTGGCAGTGCCGTTCAGGCCAAGATACTTGAAGCCCACCTTGAACTCCTGCAGGATCCGGGGTTGATCGATGGCGCCTTGCATGGCATCGCAATAGGAAAGAGTGCTGCTTGGGCATGGCAAGCGGCCTGTACCGCGTCTGCTCAACACCTTGAATCGCTTTCTGGTTCGAGCAACGCCACGTTGCGGGAGCGTGGCAATGACGTGCGTGATGTGGGTCGCCGCGTTCTGATGTTGCTTACCGGGGCTGTGCCAACGTCGTTTGAGTTGCCTGATAACGCCATCGTTGTGGCGCAAGAATTGACCCCCTCTGATACGGGCGCTTTTGATCGATCCAAACTCCTGGGTTTCTGCACGATTTCCGGTGGTGCCACTAGCCATGTGGCCATACTTGCGCGTTCGTTCGGTATCCCGGCAGTGTGCAGTATGGATCCACGTGCATTGCAGATACGCAACGGAACCCGGGTAATGCTGGACGGTGACCAGGCAAGGCTGCTCAGTGAGCCAACCGACGCCGAAGTGTCGCTGGTTGAGCAGCAACTTTCGCGCAAGGCGCTGGTCCACGCACAGCAGTTGGCCACTGCCCAGTCATTGGCGATGACCAAGGATGGTTACACGATCGAGGTCGCGGTCAATGTGCGTAACGCGCAGGATGCCCAAGAAGGCATCGCCAACGGGGCAGATGGTGTGGGCTTGTTGCGCTCTGAATTTCTGTTTGACAACCGTGACTCGGAACCTTTAGAAGAAGAACAGGCCAAGGCCTACGCCGCAGTGGCAGACGCCCTCGGGCCGCAGCGCTGTCTGGTAGTGCGAACACTCGATGTGGGGGGCGACAAACCACTGCGTTACCTTCCTTTGCCGCCGGAAGAAAATCCGTTTCTGGGCATGCGCGGTGTGCGGGTCGGTCTGGAATACCCGAACCTTTTACGCACACAACTCAGGGCGATATTGCGTACCGCGGGGCGAGCCCGGTTACACATCATGTTTCCGATGGTGGCCACACTCGAAGAGTTCCGCGCGGCCAGAAACATCCTTCAGGAAGAGCAGGACCGGTTGGGCATTGCGCCAGTGCAGGTTGGATTGATGATCGAAATACCTTCGGCGGCTGTCATGTCCTCGCAATTTGCGAAGGAGGCAGATTTCTTTTCGATTGGTACCAACGATCTGACCCAATACACACTGGCCATGGACCGCGGGCATCCGAAGTTGGCTGGCAAAACGGACGGACTGCACCCTGCGGTGTTGAAGATGATCGCCCTGACCTGTGAAGGGGCCAAGACCCACGGCAAGTGGGTCGGAGTATGTGGCAGCCTGGCCTCCGATCTGCTGGCGGTGCCCGTCCTGATGGGGCTGGGTGTCACCGAGTTATCGGCGAGCGTGCCAGTCATCCCGGCAATCAAGACACTGGTGCGGCGTGTTTCACTGCAGGAGTGCCAGCAACTGGCATTCGAAGTATTGGAGATGGGTACTGCAGCCCAAGTGCGTGAACGATTGACGGCTTTTTCAAAAACAATAGAGGAGTAAGACTGTGGACATACTTGGGTATTTGCAGAAGATAGGCCGTGCACTCATGGTGCCAGTGGCCACCCTGCCGGCAGCGGCCATCATGATGGGCATCGGCTACTGGATCGACCCCGACGGCTGGGGTTCCTCCAGCGCCTTGGCGGCCTTTCTGATCAAGGCAGGGGCCGCCATCATCGACAACATGTCGATTCTGTTTGCCGTCGGTGTTGCCTATGGAATGTCCAAGGACAAGGACGGCGCTGCGGCCTTGTCGGGACTGGTAGGCTACTACGTGCTTACGACCCTGCTTTCACCGGGTGCGGTGGCTCAGATTCAGGGCATTGCACTGGAGCTGGTGCCCAAAGCCTTTGGCAAAATCAACAACCAGTTTGTTGGCATTTTGACAGGGGTCATTGCCGCGGAGCTTTACAACCGTTTCAGCCAGGTGGAGCTGCACAAAGCGCTATCGTTTTTCAGTGGCCGACGGCTGGTTCCCATCGTGACCTCTTTTGCCATGATTCTGGTGGCATTCGTGCTGATGGCGTTGTGGCCCGTGATCTACAACAGCCTGGTGGCGTTTGGCTTGAGCATCAAGGACATGGGCCCCACGGGGGCTGGCATCTATGCCTTCTTCAACCGTCTGCTGATCCCGGTCGGTTTGCACCATGCGCTGAACTCGGTGTTCTGGTTTGACGTGGCAGGCATCAATGACATTCCCAACTTCCTGGGCGGCGCCAAATCACTGGCAGAGGGCAAAGCCGTATTGGGCGTCACCGGAATTTACCAGGCAGGTTTCTTCCCCATCATGATGTTTGGACTGCCGGGTGCCGCCCTGGCCATCTACCACACAGCCAAAGCGGAACACAAGTCGCGTGTTGCTTCGATCATGATCGCCGCCGGTTTTGCCTCCTTCTTCACGGGTGTGACCGAGCCACTCGAGTTCTCTTTCATGTTTGCGGCACCGCAACTTTATGTGCTGCACGCGCTGTTGACCGGCATTTCAGTGTACTTGGCAGCCACCATGCAGTGGATTGCAGGCTTCGGTTTTAGTGCCGGCCTCGTCGACATGGTGCTCTCCTCGCGCAACCCCTTGGCCAAAGACTGGTACATGCTGTTGGTGCAAGGAGCACTATTCTTCGCGATCTACTATTTTTCGTTTCGCGCCGCGATTGGTGCTTTCAAGCTCAAGACGGTGGGCCGTGAAGACGACGAGGTCGCTGAAGCATTTACGCCCGTTGCATCTACCAATGTCAGCGAACTCGCGGCCACCTACCTCAAGGTCATTGGTGGCAGCACCAATGTCGTGAATGTCGATGCCTGTATCAGCCGCCTGCGCCTGACACTAAACGACACCTCCCTTGTCAGCGCAGCGCTTGCCAAGGCGGCAGGTGCCAGTGGTGTTGTCACTCTCAACAAGCAAAACGTGCAGGTGGTGGTGGGCCCCCGTGCAGAACTCATTGCTGCCGCCCTGCGCGACCTTCTTGCCCGAAATCCCGCTCACAGCGTGGAAGCGGCTGCGCCTGCTGTGCCAACGCGCGAACTTGCCCCTGGTCAAACGCTGCTGGTTGCCCCCGTCAGTGGAGACGTGGTGGCACTATCGGACGTACCCGACCAGGCATTTGCCAGCCACGCCGTCGGCGAGGGCGTTGCGATACGGCCGACCGGCAATCTGGTCGTTGCGCCTTGCGATGGTTTGTTGGCCAATGTCTTCAATACCAACCATGCCTTTGCCGTAGTGACCGATTCCGGCGCTGAAATCATTGTGCATATCGGCGTGGAGACGGTGAAGCTGCGGGGCCAGGGGTTCAAGCGCTTGGCACAGCCCGGTGCCCGCGTGAAGGCGGGCGACCCGGTGCTGGAAATTGACTTGGCCTATCTCAGCGCGCATGCGGTTTCCATTGTGAGCCCGGTCGTGTTGTCCAATCCGGAGCAGTTCGGCGCCTTGGCAAACATTGCGACCGGCAGCGTGGTGGCCGGGAAGACGCCGCTGTACTGTTTTTCTGCACGGTAACGCGCCCATGCGCTGGAGCGTTTCGATGAATTCAAACCGTTGGCGTGCACTGGTGCTTGTGGCGTATGGGATGCTGGGGTTGCTGGCGTCAGTGGGCCGCGCGCATGCGCAGCCAGAGGCCACTCTTCCCGCTTTGGCATTGCGCTGGGAGGTTGTGCGCAGTGTGTTCAGCCCGGAGTTTCCTCACGGGCGCTCCATGGCGACACTCACCGTGAAAAACGCAGGGCCGCAGGCCTTGCCAGAACAAGGGTGGGCGATCTATTTCAATTGTGTTGCTGGCGTAGACCTCAAGCCTGTGGATGGGGCTATTACCCTGGAATGGATGAGTGGCACCTGGTACCGGCTGCGCCCGACCAGTGGGTTTAAGGGGCTGGGTCCGCAGCAGTCGGTCCAATGGACCATCATGCACCCCGAAGTGATGGTCAAGACCGCCAAAGCGCCTACAGGTCCCTACATCGTGGCCGATGCCAAGCCCGACATGGGGCAAGCCATCCGGGACTACAACATCGTTGCGTTCACGCACCCAGAGCAGTGGGACCACGGACCGAGTGATACGGCCCCGCTGGTCTCAGCGCAGATGGCCTTTGAGAAGAACGCCAAGACGCTGGACCTTGCGAGAGAAGCACTTCCACCCGTATTTCCCACACCGGTGTCGTATGAACGGTTAACGGGTACCTTGGAGTGGCGCAGCATGCCGCGTGTGACAGGTGAGG
>CAJBVC010000835.1 GCA_903958915.1 uncultured beta proteobacterium | reverse complement strand
TGACTTCCTTCGAATATTCGGAGGCGCTGCGGCATGCGAACATTCCATTTTCAGTAGGTTCTCAACAGGAGGTTTATCTTGACGTGGCCAAGCCCGTTCGGTTGATTCCTGGCTTCCAAGAGGGTTGTGTATCAGTGCAGGATGCTGCGGCGCAATTGGCGGCGCCACTGTTGCTCGATGGCTTTGCGACAACCAATGGATTGCGCGTTCTCGACGCGTGTGCTGCTCCGGGTGGAAAAACAGGGCACTTGTTGGAGCGGGCGGATTGCCACGTGACTGCACTTGACATTGATGACGAACGTGCCAAGCGCATTGCTGGGAACTTGGCACGCTTGGGTTTGCACGCGGATGTATCGGTCGGGGATGCCAGCAGGCCGCAGGATTGGTGGGATGGCCGATTGTTCGACGCAGTGCTGCTCGACGCGCCTTGTACAGCCTCTGGTGTTGTCCGACGACACCCAGACATCCGATGGCTGCGTCGTGAGTCGGATGTCGGGTCGCTGGCAACGTTACAGCAGAAACTAATGCAAGTGTTGTGGCCTATGCTTCGGCCGGGAGGGCGTCTGCTCTACTGCACGTGCTCAATTTTTCGGGCAGAAGGGGCAGAGCAGGTGGAAACGTTTCTTGCACACAACACCGATGCGCTATTGCTGGATTCCCCAGGGCACCTGGTGGGAAGAACTACTCCAAAATCGGAAATGGTCTTGGACAATCCAAAATGTGATTACGATGGTTTCTATTACGCCTTGTTGCAAAGACATTAGCGGCTTCATGCGCCTATTCTGCGCGGTGTTCTTGGCGTTGATGCTGGGTGCGCCGGGCGCGAGCGTGGCGCAAACTGTGACAGAAGTATCACAATTGCGAGTGGAGCGTGCAGAGGACGAACTGCTCGTTTCTGCGCAAGTTCTGTTTGATCTGCCTTCGGCTGTGGAAGATGCGCTGCTCAAGGGTGTGGCCATGTATTTTGCAGTTGAAGCTGAGATCTTGCGGGAGCGATGGTACTGGTACGACAGAAGAGTGACCCTTGCTGAGCGGCGGTTGCGACTTGCCTACATGCCGCTTACACGTCGCTGGCGGTTAAATGTTACGTCAGGCGTGGGTTCAGAAAACAATGTGGGCTTGGCGCTGAATCAGAACTTCGACACACTGCCCCAAGCCTTGGCTTCCGTCAAACGGCTTTCAGGATGGAAGATTGCAGACGCCGGAGACATCGAGTCGGGCGGAAAGTACAAATTGGAACTGCGCTTCCGGCTGGACTTGAGCCAACTGCCGCGCCCATTTCAAATCGGAGCAATTGGGAAAGATGATTGGGATATCGCAACATCCATGACGATGCCGTTGTCGTCCCATACCCTTCGATGAACACCACAAAGAATGGTGCAAATGGCATATTTGCACGCTACGGAAACCGGCACTTGCAGTGGGCGATTTCCGTGGGTGCTGCTGGCATGGTGGCTGTCGGGTTGGTGCTTCTTTACATGCTTTTGGAGGCAACTAACAACCGCGAGTTGTACGAGCGCAATTACGCGACGCTCTTCACCATTAACGTGGCAGTTGCATCACTGTTGCTCACCAGCATCGCGTGGATCGGCTACAGCCTTCTGGTACGTTTGCGTCAGGGGAAGTTTGGCAGTCGTTTGTTGGTCAAGTTGGCAGTTATCTTCGCCCTCGTGGGCTTCGCGCCGGGGCTACTTATCTACGTTGTTTCGTACCAGTTTGTTTCGCGTTCTATTGAATCCTGGTTTGATGTCAAGGTGGAAGGAGCACTGGAAGCGGGTCTGAGCTTGGGACGTGCATCCCTTGAAACGCTGACCAATGAACTTGTTGTCAAAGCGCGATTGGCAGCAGGACAGGTTTCCGAGAGCCATGAGTCTTTGTTGGGGGTTGTTGCAAGCCGCTTGCTGGATCAACTTTCGGCAGAGGAAGTGAGTGTATGGGTTGGCTCTGGCAAGTTGCTTGCAAGTGCGGGGCAGACTGGTTACCTGTTAAGTCCTGAAAAGCCGCAAAGCCATCAGTTTCGCACCGCGAGAGCCGATCGTGTCCTGTCGTGGGTTGAGGGTTTGGAGGAAGCATCTCCCGCCACTGCCACTGCCGCTGCCGCCAAGCTGAAAGTGCTTGTTCCAATTCCAAATGCTGCTGTGGGGCTCGCTGTTGAGGATCGCTACTTGCTGGTCTCCCGGCAACTGCCCTCCAATCTTGTATCCAATGCGCAGGCTGTGGAATCAGCAAATCGAGAGTATCAGGAACGAGCGTTGGGACGCGACGGACTCAAACGTATGTATATTGGTACTTTGACGTTAAGCCTGTTCTTGGCAGTCTTAGGTGCGGTACTGCTTGCGGTACTGTTGGGTAACCAGATTGCGCGACCTTTGCTGGTGTTGGCTGAAGGGGTGAGTCAGGTCGCCGCTGGTGACTTCACGCCAAAACTGGCGATGCAAGGAAAGGATGAACTTGACGGGCTTACCCGCTCCTTCGCGTCGATGACGAAACAGTTGGCCGATGCACGTTTGGCGGTGGAGCGCAGCATGTTTCAAGTCGATGCGGCGCGGTCAAACTTGCAAACGATTTTGGACAATTTGACTGCTGGAGTGATTGTTTTGGGCATTGCGGGAGAGATTAGATCGTCAAACCCTGGCGCAACCCGCATCCTCAAGGCACCCCTGTCAGCCTTGGAGGGGACTCTACTGAAGGATGTGACGGGACTGCAAGACTTCGGATGCGCAGTGCAGAGCGAGTTTGACAATTTTCTGTTGCATCGCCGTGAGCATGGCCTTGACCATTGGCAGCAATCCTTTGAATTGGGTGGCGATATCGGTCAGGCCACCGCTCGGTTCAGTAAGTCCCTGACGCTGGTGGCGCGTGGTGCGGAGCTTCCGGGTGATGCCCGCTTATTGGTGTTTGATGATATTTCTGAAATCGTGTCGGCACAACGTGCCCAGGCATGGGGTGAGGTTGCAAGGCGTCTTGCCCACGAAATCAAGAATCCACTGACGCCGATCCAATTGTCTGCGGAACGGCTCGAGATGAAGCTATCCGGCAAGCAAACGCCCGGCGATCAGGTGATCTTGACCAAGTCTGTAAAGACCATCGTCGATCAGGTCGATGCAATGAAACGGCTGGTCAATGAATTTCGCGACTATGCTCGTCTGCCTGCCGCCGATCTCAAGCCCCTTGACCTGAATGCATTGGTTTTGGAGATCGTTCAACTCTACGACTCCGATACTGCGATAGCCCCGCTGCGTTTGGATCTTGAACCCGAGTGTCCCCGAGTATTGGGTGATGCACAGCAATTGCGTCAAGTGATTCATAATTTGCTGCAAAATGCCCAAGACGCTTGTGAAGTGCCAGCCCATCAGCTTTCGCGAGAACCCGTGGTTGTTTTGCGAACACAATTGCTGCCCAAGACCAATCGGGTTCGACTGACGGTGTCAGACTCGGGTGAAGGATTTCCAGAGCACATCTTGAAGCGCGCCTTTGAACCCTATGTGACTACCAAGTCAAAGGGGACGGGCCTGGGTCTCGCTGTAGTGAAGAAAATCGCAGATGAACATGGAACACGCGTAGATATTGCTAACCGAATGGGAAATGGTGAAATCATTGGGGCGCAAGTATCGTTATCATTGGCTGTTTACGAAGACGTGTCGATTTGAGACAGTGGCGTAAACTCTAAGGGACAACCCACACACCATGGCAAACATTTTGGTTGTTGACGATGAGCATGGAATTCGCGATTTGCTCTGGGAGATTTTGAACGACGAAGGGCACAATGTTGAGTTGGCCGAAAACGCTGCGCAGGCCCGTGCCTGTCGATTGCGCGAGCGTCCCGACCTGGTTTTACTGGACATTTGGATGCCAGACACGGATGGCGTAACGTTGCTCAAGGAGTGGTCTTCCGCTGGTGCTCTGACAATGCCCGTGATTATGATGAGTGGTCATGCGACTATAGATACTGCAGTCGAAGCAACCAAGATTGGCGCAATGGCGTTTCTCGAAAAACCCATCACGCTCCAAAAGCTCCTTAAAGCCGTTGAGCAAGGCTTGGCCAGAGGTAGTTTGCGGCGTACGGTTACAAACGCAGAGACTAGCCCCGTACCAGTGCGATTGGACTCGATGGAAACGCCGGCGGTGGTATCCGGTGTGGGCCAGATTTCCGCTCTTCAATCGAACCAAAGTTTTGTACTCGACAAGCCTTTGCGTGAGGCGCGTGATGAGTTTGAAAAAGCCTACTTCGAATATCACCTTGCCAAAGAAAGCGGCTCGATGACCAGAGTTGCTGAAAAGACCGGACTGGAGCGTACCCACCTTTACCGAAAACTGAAGCAATTGGGTGTGGATTTGTCACGTGGAAAGCGCATTGGAATCTAGATGTTGCCTCGAATGATGGAGTGACATCGTGCTATACTTGCTGTCCTTGGCCCGGTAGCTCAGTCGGTAGAGCAGAGGACTGAAAATCCTTGTGTCGGTGGTTCGATTCCGCCCCAGGCCACCATTTTTACCCCTGTAAAAACAGGGTTTTTTTTTGCCTAGACCTTGATCTGCTGCGGTGGCAATTCAGACTTTCAATTTTTGCTCGAAGTGGCAAAGTCGTACTCAGATATGTCAACCAGGGTTGCCTCGGCCGGTTTGAATTCGCTGCGCATACAGCTTGGAAAGATGATCACGCCAGTGTGGCTTCTCGCGGCGGATATTCAATACTGATGACAACGTCGCTCCAGCCTGTCTCAGTCGTTGTGGTCAATCACAATGCCGGTGGGCTATTGCTTGAATGCGTTGCAGTGGCCCTGTCGCAGGCACAAGAGGTTATCGTTGTGGATAATCAATCCACTGATGCCAGCATGGAGTTTTTGGCTGCCCGGTTCCCGGATCAAGATCACCTCAAACTGGTCTATCTAAAGGAAAATTTGGGGTTTGCTGCTGGATGCAATGTAGGGATCGCCTCAGCGACTCACTCTCACTTGCTGTTCATCAACCCTGACACAATCCTTGGACCACTTTCACTCGGCAAACTCGTGCAAGTCATTGACGGCGACGCGTCGGTTGGAATGGTGGGTGGTCTCTTGACCAATCTCGACGGCAGCGAGCAGGGGGGCGGACGCCGGGCGGTTCCTACCCCTTGGCGATCATTCGTGCGTGCATTCGGGTTAAATCGTATGAGTGGTTGGTGGCCAACCGTGTTCTTTGATTTTTACTTGCATAAGCAGCCATTGCCCAACGAACCCATTGAAGTAGAGGCAATTTCAGGAGCGCTGATGTTGGTGAGTCGGGTTGCTTTGGATGATGTGGGTCTGTGGGACGAAGCGTACTTTTTGCATTGCGAAGACTTGGATTGGTGCATGCGTTTTCGCCAGAAAGGCTGGCGCATACTATTTGTACCAGATGCCCCGGTGATTCATTACCAAGGTCATAGCAGCCGTGCGAGACCTATGTTTGTTGAGTGGCACAAGCACAAGGGAATGGTTCGGTTTTACAGGAAGTTCTTTAGTCACCAGTATCCTGGGGTTTTGATGGGTTTGGTGGGAGTCGCAGTGTGGGTTCGATTTTCCGCGTTGCTTTTAGGTCACTGGATCAAGGTTGTCGCCAATGGAATTAAAGGGCGTGGTGGATGAGCTTGTTCCGGTCGGCGTAGTCGGCGCCACCAGTTTGGTCGGTGGTTGCGTATTGCGTTTTTTTGCGGAACAGAACAGAAAAGTCTGCGCCTTTTCAAGGCGTCCGCGCCTATTGGATTGTTCAAATCGAATCAATTGGTATGTGCTGGGTGCCGGCAATCAATTAGATCGGACCGTAATAGCGGCCCCAATCACCCACTGGGTCTACGTTGCACCGATTTGGACTTTGCCGGCGCATTTGCCATTTCTTCTCGCGCTAGGGGCGCGCCGAATCGTTGTCATTTCCTCGACGAGTCGATTTACAAAAGCTGTCGGACATGG
>CAJBVC010000834.1 GCA_903958915.1 uncultured beta proteobacterium | reverse complement strand
GGCCGAGATGCTGCGCGAAAAGATCAAGCTGCTGGAGATGCGCATCATGGAGATGATCCGCAATGGCAACGACAACGTGCTCCTGTCGGACAAGATCTTACGTTGGGCGCGCACCCTGTTCCTCACCACCGACATGGCCGCCATGCCGGCACAAATGGTGCAGGAGATCAAAACCCAGTTTGCCGTGCCGCAGGTGGGCGTGCGGGTCTGGGGTGTGGCGAGCGCCTATGCGTCGCTGCCGTTCGCCCAGGGCGTGAGCGACGATGCCCAGGTTTTTGCCTCGTCGCTGATGGAGCCTTTCTGTGGGCTCAATACCGGCTTTGAGGCGGTGGGTTGGCTGGAAGAGCCGGCATCGGTCACGTCGCTGGCGCTGATTCCGTTGCGCAATGGCTCCGCGGGTGTCAACACCCCCGCTTTTGGCATGCTGGTGCTGGCCTCGGGCGACGCCCAGCGCTTCACCAGCGGCATGGCCACTGACTTTCTGTCCCGCATCGGCGACCTCGCCAGCGCCGCGCTCAGCCGTTTGCGGTGAGCGAGCAATTGGGGTCAGATCCCGATTCAGGACAAATATGCCATCGGAGTCCAGCAGCATTCAACGAAATCGGGCTCTGACCCCAATTGCGCCGTCAGCCGGAGAAAAACCTATATCCTCACTGGTCGAGCAATACCTCCACTACGTCCGCTTCGAAAAGCGCCTGGCCTTGCGCACGGTCGAGCTCTACACGCTGGACCTCGGCAAACTTTCCACCCTGGCGGCACAGGCGCAGGTCGACTTGCTGCAGGTGCAAAACCACCACATCCGGCGCTGGGTGGCGCAGATGCACAGCGGCGGGCGCAGCGGGCGCGGCATTGCACTCATCCTCTCGGGATGGCGCGGTTTCTACCGCTGGTTGGGGCGTCAAGGCCTGATTGCCAGTAACCCGGTGCAGGACGTGCGCACCCCCAAAGCCCCCAAGCCGCTGCCCAAGGCACTTGGGGTGGACGACGCGGTGCAGTTCGCCGATTTCACCAGCAGCGACGACCCCTGGCTGGAAGCGCGCGACAGTGCCATGGTGGAGTTGCTGTACGGCAGTGGCCTGCGCGTGGGGGAACTGGTGGGACTGGACGTGCAGGCGAGTTCAACCGCGCGGGGTTGGGTGGACATTGAAGCCGCTGAGGCCCATGTGCTGGGCAAGGGCTCCAAGCGCCGCACGGTGCCGGTCGGTAGCACCGCGCTGTTGGTCCTGGCGCACTGGCTGACCCTGCGCGCCTCTGTCAACTTTCGGGAAAGCGCATCGATTGACCGGGAGGCGCTCTTTATCGGTCGCAACGGCACCCGGCTTACACCGCAATCCATCTGGCAGCGCCTGCGGCGACGCAGTTTGCAGGCCGGCGTGTTCACCCCCGTGCATCCCCACATGCTGCGCCACTCGTTTGCCAGCCACCTGCTGCAGTCCAGCGGCGACTTGCGCGCGGTGCAAGAATTGCTGGGGCATGCCAATATCACCACCACACAGGTGTACACGCGGCTCGATTTTCAGCATCTGGCCCGTGCTTATGACGCAGCCCATCCACGTGCCAAGCTAAAGGGTAACAAGGGTCAGGGATGAGTCGGGCCTGACTGCCGCGCCAGACTCAGGAGCGGTACGACAGAAGAGCGTGCGACGGGCCACCGGGCAGCTGAAACACGGAAACGGCTTCCACCTGTGCGGCTGCCAGCTGCTTCAGGCTGGCAGCGGCTGCGGCCATTTCTTCCACCAGCGCGGCGTTTTGTTGCGTGACCTGGTCCATGTGCTGTACTGCTTCGCCAACCTGGGCGACGCCAGTGCTTTGCTCTGAACTCGCGGTGCTGATGGTGCCCATGATGTCGGTCACCCGCTTGATGGCATCGACCACTTCGCTCATGGTCACACCGGCCTGATCGACCAGCGCACTGCCCTGGTCGACGCGCTCCACACTGGCACCGATCAGACTCTTGATCTCTTTGGCAGCGTC
>CAJBVC010000833.1 GCA_903958915.1 uncultured beta proteobacterium | reverse complement strand
GCCGCAGCCAACAATCTGATTCCCGCGACGCTGGAGCTCGGCGGCAAGTCGCCCAACGTATTCTTCGCCGACATCATGGACAAGGACGATGGTTTCCTCGACAAAGCCATTGAAGGCCTGGTGCTGTTTGCCTTCAACCAGGGTGAGGTCTGCACCTGCCCGAGCCGCGCTCTGATACAGGAATCGATCTATGACAAGTTCATGGAGCGTGTCCTCAAGCGTGTTGCCGCCATCAAGCATGCGAATCCGCTCGATACCGACAGCATGATGGGCGCGCAAGCCTCCAAAGAGCAACTCACAAAAATCCTTTCGTACCTGGACCTCGGCAAGCAGGAAGGCGCAGAGGTTCTTGCTGGAGGCAACCAGGCGCATCTCGGTGGTGATCTTGAGGGTGGCTACTACGTGCAGCCCACGCTGTTCAAGGGCCACAACAAGATGCGCATCTTCCAGGAGGAAATCTTCGGACCGGTACTGGCCGTGACCACCTTCAAGGACGAAGCCGAAGCGCTGGCGATTGCCAATGACACGCTGTATGGCCTGGGAGCTGGTGTGTGGAGCCGCAACGGCAATGTGGCCTATCGTATGGGTCGCGCCATCAAGGCTGGCCGCGTATGGACTAACTGCTACCACGCCTACCCGGCCCACGCGGCCTTTGGCGGCTACAAGGAATCCGGTATTGGCCGCGAAACCCATAAGGTCATGCTCGACCATTACCAGCAGACCAAGAACCTGTTGGTAAGCTACAGCGAATCCAAACTGGGCTTCTTCTAAGTCGAAGAAGATGAACGTTGAGCGATGAGCCACTAGTGCTTGTCGCTCAGCAAATCCCCAGCGCAACGGCCGGGTAGGGCAGGCACCGATTTGTGGTACTCCACCATGAGGTGACTGCCCTACCCGGCTGTTGCGCTGCGATCGCCAGTAACGTCACCATCTTGAGGAGACAAAGCATGGTTGAAAAAGTAGTCGCCACCCCCGCCGCACTCGAACTGGTGGCCTTTCTCAAAACCAAACACGGCCCGGACCTGATGTTTCACCAGTCAGGGGGATGTTGCGACAACAGCGCTGCAAACTGCTTTCTGCCAGGTGAAATCACCATGGGAGCGGGTGATGTGTACCTGGGGGACATTGGTGGCAGCCCGTTCTACATTGGCAAGGCGCAGTATGAATACTGGAAGCACACGCAGCTCATTATTGATGTGATTGAGGGCACCGGTGGCACGTTCTCACTCGAAGGTCCAGAGGGAAAAGCGTTTCATACACGTTCCAGAGTTTTCACTACTGAAGAAATGAACGAGCTATTCGGCAAATGATTGGCGTTCACGGCGCGCGGGAAATTCCCAGTGATGTGCCAGCGATCAAGAGCCTTTGTTGCTGTGTTGAGCTGGTGCGGGTCGTTCCGTTTGGCTCCAAGTCTGGGTCATTAACCACTGCATCGGCCAAGAGCTGTTTTCAGCCACTGCGTATCCACGGCGCCCACCTTGGACAGGCAGATCCTGTGCTGTGCGTCCAGTACCACCGTATAGGGCAAGGAGCCTATGGCGTTGCCATAGCGCCGCAGCAAGCCTTGCGACTGTGCAGGGGCGCTCAATTGCAGGGTGCTGATACGCTGCCGCTCCACAAAGCGCCGGGCACGCGACGCTTCTTCGGTGGCAATGCCGATCACCGGGATATCGGTGTTTGCCTGCGAAAACTCGGACAACACGGGCATCTCTGCCACACAAGGCGGGCAGTCGCTGCGCCAGAAGTTCAGCACCATCACTTTGCCGGCGAAGTCACCCAGGCGCACGAAGGCACTGCCATCCAGCCTCGCCAGTTCCAGACGCATGGTGTCGCCGGGCGTCGCAGCCGCGCCGCCAGCAGGTACAAAGCTCCCCGCGCCGATGATGCCGAAGAAGGCCAGCCGCATCCATAGACGCGGTCGGCCTAGCGAGCAATCACTCAAAACGCGACCTTGATGCCGACCGTGATCGATCGCCCAAGGTTCGGTCCCCAGATGTGGGTCACGTCCATGGCACCCGTGGGGTCCACCCAGAGGAAGCTGTCTTTGTCGGCCTGCTTGTAGTCCAGCAGGTTGTTCACGCCCAGATACGCCGACGCGGTTTTCGAGAACTGGTAATTGGCATGCAGATCGACCAGCCAGAACGAGGGGCTGGTGCCGGGCTTTGCCTGGCCGTTGAGGTCGTAACGCTGGTTGTCTGCAAAGTTGTAGAAGCGCGCCAGGTCTTGTGGTCCGGTTAGCGTGGCTTTCAGGTTCAGGTTCAGCGGACCCTGCGTGTGCTCCACTGCGAAGCTCAGCCGGTAGTCGGGCCTTGCAAACAGGCTGCCCTGAAAATAGGTGGTGTTGAAATCGTATTGGTAGGCTTCGGCGCCCAGGGTCAGTGCGGTGCGGGCCGTGACCTGCCAGGTGCCCAGAAAGTCGACGTTGTTGACCGTGTAGGCGCTCGGTGCGGGTTGCAGCATCAAAGCGGTGTCGTCGTCCGGGTCGGCCACAAACAAGGCCAGATCGTGAATGCGCGTGTGGTTCAGTGAAAGCGTTCCGGTGAAGCGGTCGCCCGAGTAGTTCAGTGCATACGAAAGATTTTCTGAGGTCTCGGCTTTGGCGCGGGAGCGGTCTACCTTTGATGCTTGGAGCACCGCGTGTTCCAACTCAAAGAACGACGTCGGCATGCGGTAACCGGTGCCTGCCGAGAGGCGGCTGGCCAGCTCATCTGTGTGGTGCCACAGCAGGTTGACGCGCGGCGAGGTGATGGCGCCGTAAATGTTGTTGTCGTCGTAGCGCAGGCTGGCATTGAGTTCCAGACGCTCGTCGAGTGCCGTGCGGTAGGCCTGCACAAAGAGCCCCGGTGTACGGTAGAGGTACGCATCGGCGTCGATGCTTGGTGCTGGCAGCGGCAACGTGTTGGGGCTGTACGAGCGGCTGTGCAGATCCTCGTAGCGGTACGACACGCCGGTGGTTACAAGCGTTGCGCCAAGCGGGGTTTGCAAACTACCTTCCAAATAGTATTGCTGCTGCTTGCCAAAGTAGTCAGCGTCTCCGCCGTACCAAGAGTCCTGCTGGTGCTCG
>CAJBVC010000832.1 GCA_903958915.1 uncultured beta proteobacterium | reverse complement strand
AGGCAACCAGGTATTCGAGAAAACGGTTGGGGTCTCGGTCCTCTTCTTCCAGAGAGAGCCAGGCGCTTGGGTATGGGCAATCCTGTGCCCATTGGCTAACCAATGTGGACTTGCCGAATCCTGCTGCCGCGCAGACCAGCGTCAGCTTACGCGAAAGGCCCTCGTCAAGGCGCTTGGTCAGCAATGCGCGAGAAATGTCATGGGCTGGCCGGGGCGGAGCGAAGAACTTGGTGGCCAGTAGGGTGGTTGACATTGGCTGCCTATCTAGGTGCGAAACGACAGGTTTGACCCTGCTAAAGCGTTAGGTGCTTCGAAGTGTACGCAGAACCATACCTTAGTACGGTTACAAAAGTGGGGCCAGTTCATAAACTCCCTCGATGAAAAACGCTACCCGAATCGATTGGAAGGTACCGCTGGTACTGCTGGTTATCAGTGCAGTCCCCTTAGCTGCTGGAATCGCTCGCCTGATAGGTCTTGCCGGCAATCCCGAGATCAGCACCGAGAACGCCCGATTCGTTGCGGCACCCTTTCCTGTGATTGTGCACATCGTTAGCGCAAGTCTGTTTTCCATATTAGGCGCTTTGCAGTTTTCTTCAGGGCTGCGTCACCTATGCCCCAAATGGCACAGGGTCTGCGGACGCATAGTGGTTGCAAGCGGAGTACTTGCTGCACTGACGGGTTTGTGGATGACGGTCATGTACCCAATCCCGATCGAATTGCAGGGCGACTTGCTTTACGCAATGCGCGTTCTTGTGAGCGTCACGATGCTGCTGTCGATTTTTATCGCAGTGGTCTCTGTCATGGATGGCGACATCGCCACGCACCGTGCCTGGATGATTCGCGCCTTTGCACTGGGTCAAGGTGCTGGCATGCAAGTCGTGGTGCTTTTGCCCTGGATGCTTCTCATCGGTAAACCCAGCATGTTGCAACGGGACGTGCTGATGAGCTTGGCATGGCTGATCAATTTGCTCGTCGCGGAGATGGCTATCCAAAGGTGGTCACCGCGAAATTCAAGTTTTTATAGAGGAACTGTATGAAGAATATTCTTGTCGCCGCATTGGCGGCTACCGTGCTAAGTGCGTGCGGTTTCATGACACCTGCCAAACAGTATGCAGGGGACGTTCGCAATGTATCAGGCATTGCATTAATCAAGGGCCACATGGGGATTCCGTTTTCGGATGATTACCACGCAACCATTGCAGGCTACACAAAAGTTGAACCCGCAGGGCTTGGCGAGCAAAAGAAGTTCGGACTCCCTGGTTTTACGGACTATCCGAGCGAGATACATGTGCTGGCTGGAGAGTACAAAGTTCAAGTCTATTGCTTTAGCGGATTTACCAGCTATCGACCCACCACGACCCTACCAATGCAAGGGGGGAAGACCTACCTATTGAAATGCGAAGTTCACGACAGTCGAGCCTCGGTCGTCGTCCACGCTAGCGATACCCAATAGGACAACAAGACCATATCGCTCACTCATTTCCTTCCAACCATTTCACCAGCTTCCATCATGAAATTAGTCCCCAATTCAATGTCACTTATCGCCGTTGCCTTACGGCTGTCCTATCTGGTAACGGTGACTGGCCTCGCAGCCTGCTCGACTATGCAAGCAACCGACACAGGATTTTTGGAAAATCGCAGTGCAATGACGACTTCAAAGGATGGCAGCACTGCCTACTATCGTTCCCCGACTCCTGTAGACCCGCATCAGGTT
>CAJBVC010000831.1 GCA_903958915.1 uncultured beta proteobacterium | reverse complement strand
CGCTCTCTCTCACGGCCCAGGACAAGACGGATCTGATTGCCTTTCTCAAAACGCTGACAGACCGTGAGTTTCTCTCCAACCCCCAGCAGTCAGACCCGTTCAAGGTTTTGTGACGCTATGTGCGCTGCCAACAAAACGGGAAATGCTACGGAATCAGGAGCGCCTTGCGCATACTGGACGGGCGTTGGAGGCATTGTTTGTATATAAGGAATTGCCATGCAGAACCTAGTGAAAGAACCCATTCCCAATAGTGCAAAACGTGTGCTTGCGTCGCGCGAAGGCTTGCGGCCTGGGGAGCTCAAGCAGCTTTGGCGGCTGGAAACTGGCGCGGTCCGTATCGACAGCGCGCCGCCGGGGGCGCCGACGCGCTTTGTCCGATTGGCCTTGCCCGGAGATGTGATCGGCGTGGAGCAGTGGGCGGGTACCGACGAAAGCCTGACGGTGCGCGCCCTCGTACCGACTTGCCTCACACCTTTGGACTCTCAAGGGCACCAGGTGATGCAGATTCTGATGGAGTCGGTGGTGACCACCCACCAGCGATGTGGTGAAGTGGTGAGCCTGCGTACCGGCGCGGTGCCGCAACGGGTCAAACGTCTTCTGTTGATGCTTGCACCTGAGGGCCCGGACGTGGCGGGGCAGACCACAGAATGTCCCTTGCCGAACTTGAACGACATGTCCGATGTGCTGGATGCTGCGATAGAGACCGTGTCGCGCGTGCTGGCCAGCATGCGCCGCAACGACTACCTGCAGGAGCGCAAGCCACAGCGGGCACGCTTTAGCAGCCAGGTGCTGCGCGAGATTGAAATGGTGGTCGGGATGTCGAACTCGGCCACATCCCAACGGGTGGTCCGTTCGCTGGGATAGCGGGCGATTGGCCAGGTCACGGACGGGAAATGGTCTGGGACACCGGGTAGCCGCCCATCGTGCCGCGTCCGCGGTACCCGGTCATACAGGTATCTCCCATCATGCCACCGGCAGCGCAGTCACCATAGGCCAACAGATTGATTTGTGCTGCGCTTAGCGGTGCTGTAGGGTCCGAAAGTCTGACGTAAATGGTCATGAAACTGTTGCCAATGCCACCGGGCGCACCGGGATGCTTGGCATTCGGCCAGCCGTAGTACAGCCCCTCCGAATTGGCAGCAAATCCACCTTCGGAAAACGTGTTGGTGGTGTTGAGGGCAAACGTGGTCACGAGCAGGCCGCCCTGGCCATCGCTGATCGCGGAGAGCTGGTGTGTCAGTGGCACAGTGGTCATGGGCGGCCCTGTCATCGATTCGGTGAGCGTTCCCTTCAAGTCCGAAACGCTGCCGGTGGTGGAGTTGACCACGAAGCTGCCGTTGAAAATAGTGTCATTGGGCTGGGTGTCGGGTTCAAAGAAGGTGGCTGCCACCTTGTACTGGGTAATCACCTCCGCCGGTGTGGACGGGGCGCCCTGGTCAACGCTGTTTGACGCCCGCACGGCAAACGCGTATCCGGTGCACGTTACAGGGCAAGTGACGGCAATTGGTGAACTACTGCCACTGGCTGTGATGGCAACCGGGACGGACACCACGGTGTAGCCGGTGATGGGAGCGCCACCGCTGTTGGCGGGACCGATAAAGCTGACCAACACGCTGTTTGCCAAAGCCCCCGCGGTCGCTGCAACCCCGGTAGGTGCGTCAGGCGCCGCGGGCGCAACTACTGGCACAGTGACCGTGATGCTTTGTGTCACTTGTGGTGCTGCCTGGTAGCTGGCATCACCGGGTTGGTTGGCGGTGATGGTACAGAGGCCTGCTCCAATGGCCGTGACGGCTCCCGTGTTGCCGACCACCGAACATACCTGCGGTGTGCTGGTACCAAAACTCACCGGCAAGCCGGAAGTCGCAGTGGCACTGACCCTGGCGGTTCCATACAGGCTCAAAGCAGGCGCAGCCGCAAACGCAATCGTCTGCTTGGGGTCGACCAGTACAACCAGACTTTGAGTGGCCTGTGCCGCCGGAGCAAAGTCATCGTTGCCTTCCTGGTCGGCCGCCAGCGTGCAGGTTCCTGCGGCGAGTGCTGTCACTTTGCCGGTGTCACGCTGGACGCTGCAAACCGTGGCGGTCAGACTGGAGTAGGTTACGGCGAGGCCGGGGCTGGAAGTGGCGGCAACGGTGGCGGTCCCGTTCAGGGACAGAACCGGCGTGGCGCCAAACTGTAGCGTTTGTGGCTGGGCTTTGATGGCCGGTCCGTCACCGCCACCACAGCCGGTCATCAGTGCGAACAGCACGCCACCAGCCACAAAGGCCGATCGAACTCGAAGAAGATGGGTCATCATTGGAACGCCCTATCAGAAGCGCGTGCTCAAAGCCAGTTGGATCGAGCGCCCCATGCCCGGCACGGTCGAGCCCCAGGGAATGCCGGTGCTGGTCATGGAGGCACCCTGGCCAAGGTAGGCACCACCCAGCGGCGGTGTGTAGTGGCGGTTGAACAGGTTCTCGACACCTATATCCAGCCGTGTTTGTTGCCATTGGACGCTGCTGCGCCAGTGGACCAGGCCATAACCTGCCGTGGGTATCTCGTTGCGCACGCGTGAGACGTCGGTCTTGGCTGCTACGAGTTGCATTTCTGCAGTGTTGGTCCAGTCGCCCCAGGTTTGCACGACTGCCAACTTGGCATTGAGCGGCATGATGTTGTAAAGATTGTCACCCGTGCTGCGATTTTCGCCGCGCACATAGCTCAGCGTGCCGGTTGCCTTGAAACTGCCAGAATCAGCCGTGGCACCCAGGTGCGCCTGGCCCGACAGATCAAAACCGACCAGGCGTGCCGATTGATTGACATACTGCAGATTGACGAAACCGCTGCTGGCCCTGAGGTTGCCGGTGCCACCGCATTGTCCGAAATTGCAGCGCTGTGCATCGATGAAATCCTCCACCTCGGTGATGTAGCCTTTTGCCTGCACGCCCCACACGGTCTGGCGGGCATCGTGCCAGTCAGCGCTGACGCTCAGCGTGTGTGCGACTTCCGGTTTCAAATCGATGTTGCCGACGTAACCATTGCCGTCGCCCACAAAGTTGTTCATGAGCGATGCCATGGGCTGTGTGGACCAGGCATAGCGCTGGTAGAGGTTGGGGGAATGTGACTTGCGCGAAAAGCCAGCATCAAAGCTGGCGCTGGCGTGTGGCACGTAACGCATCAAGGCACTGAAGTCCAGATTGTGGTCCGTGCGAGCTCGATCCAAAGCGTTGAATGCCGCTGCATCACTGGCCCAGAGGGCCTGCGCGTTGTAGCCCTGGACTGGCCCGGTGTTGGTGCTGACAGTCTCATGCCGAAGTCCGAGCTGCGTGCGCCATGGGGTGTCCCACAGCGCCTCCCATTCTGCGAACAGGCCGGCCCGGTCGCGCGTGCCGTAGTCCATATTCCAGAAGGTTCTGGGCCCCATGACACCGCCCGCCTGCGGCCACCAGTCGTACAGCGAATAGGCCAGCGCTTCGGCACCAACCCGAACGGTTGTCCGGTCAGACCAGGCAATGTCGGCCTGGACCAGCGCCCCTCGGGTCTTGGCCCGGGTGTTCATCGGCATGCCCAGCGTGCCATACGAAAACCGGTCGGGCCCCATGTTCATGATGTGATCCGTATCCTGGCCAAAAGTGCGGGCCAGCACGCTGCCCCAGGCGAACGTGCCGCTGTATCGCAGGTTGGCCTGCGTACTG
>CAJBVC010000830.1 GCA_903958915.1 uncultured beta proteobacterium | reverse complement strand
GCGCATGGGCGTCTTGATGATCTCAAACAGGTTGCCGTTGAGATCTTTTGGGCCGGCCATGAACTCTTCCGAAACGACCGGTTTACCTGCCTGCATGGCAAGGCGGTCACCCTCCAGAATGTGTTGCACCATCGGCGGGTCGACCCAGTCTGAATCCCGCGTACCGACCATGTCGCCTGGTTGGGCATTTACGCCTGCAGCAAACGCCTCGTTGCAAACCAGGTAAACGCCATCGCGGGTTTTGACCCAAACCCGATCGGGAATGGTCTGTAGCACGTTGTGCAGAAGATCCTCGCTGCGCTGAAGTGCCAGGTTGGCAGCACGCTCGCGGGAAATATCTTCGATGGTGCCTTCGTAGTACAGCACCTTGCCATCTTCGTCGCGTACCAGGTGTGCGTGTTCCCGTACCCAGATGCGTTCCCCGGTTTTCAGGCGGTACGTTTCGGACACAAAGTCAGAGATGTGCCCATGGGCTTCCAGAATCGCCTTGAACTGGGCGCGGCGGCCGGGGGCGACGTAGGAGTCGCGTGCGATCTGTCGGTCATCCGCAAAGCACTCCTGCTCGGATGCATACCCGTTGATGCGCAGCAGTGCGGCGTTGAGCCGCAAAATCTTACCCTCAGGACTGGAGCGGTACGCACCAATGGGCAGCAGATCAAACAGCGTGGACAGCTCCCGATGCGGCACGTCGCTACTTCCTCAATCCTGGTGAGCGACCTATTTCAGGTTGCCCGAGAGAAATTGTGCCAACCGCTCACTCTTGGGTGCTGCCATCACGGTGCGCGGGTCCCCTTGCTCTTCAATCAGGCCTTTGTGCAGAAAAATCAGGTGGTTTGACACTTCCCGTGCGAAACCCATCTCGTGGGTGACAACCACCATGGTGCGGCCTTCCAGAGCCAGATTTTTCATGACTTTCAGCACTTCGGACACCAGCTCCGGGTCGAGTGCGCTGGTGGGTTCGTCAAACAGCATGACTTCGGGCTCAATAGCCAGTGCGCGCGCAATCGCGACGCGCTGCTGCTGGCCGCCACTGAGGTGTCCGGGATAAACGTCTTCGCGCCCGGCAAGGTCGACCCGGGCCAGGTATTTGCGCGCGGTCTCCACCGCCTGCTCTTTGGGAATGCCCATCACATGTACGGGCGCTTCAATAATGTTTTGCAACACTGTCATGTGCGACCACAGGTTGAAGTGCTGAAACACCATCGCCAGTTTGGTGCGCATGCGCTGCAATTGCTTGGCATCGGTGGCGTGCAGTTCGCCATTTGCCGCAGGCGCCAGCTTCAGTTCTTCCCCGACCACGATGATGCGCCCTTCGTGGGGTTTTTCCAGCATGTTGATGCAGCGCAGAAAGGTGCTTTTTCCTGAACCCGAACTGCCAATGATGCTGATCACGTCACCCGCATGAGCTTCCAGCGAAACGCCCTTGAGAACTTCGTTGGTACCAAATTTCTTGTGAATATTGAGTGCTTGCAGCTTGAGAATCTTGGATGTCATGGTTTGACTTTAGGTTATGCGCGGCAGTGTGCGCCTTCAGGCACCGAGCAGGTCGCCTGTGCGGAAGGGCTTGGCACCGGCAATCTTGCCCAACTCAGCCCCGGCGACGGCATAGCGCTCGTGTACGCGGGCGTAGAACACACCCGCCACACCAGCGGTGACGCGCTGCGCCGTGTGTGCTATAGGGTCAATGATTTCCGCCACCAGGTCTCCAACCTCCAGGCGGTCCCCGACCTGTGCCGCAAACACAATAACGCCTGCCGCGCTCGCTTTCAAGGTTTCGGAGCCTGCCAGTGGGGTTGGCTGGCATTTCAATGGCGGGACGATGGGCGCCTGCGCACAGGCAATGGCACCCTCGAGCTCCAGGTAAGCAAAGAGCGCCTTTGCATCGGCTTGGGCCCATCCGTGCGCTACATCACCCTCTCCGCGCAATTCAATCGTGGTGGTGCAGCAACCCTGGGGCAGTGCCACGGAGCGACCCTCGGCAGCCATCGTGTTGGCAAGCTGCCACCAGACGCCCGATAGACATTCGTCGATCGGTCCGCCGCCCGAATTTTTCGCCAATAAAATCGCCTCACTCCCCAGCAGACGCGCCAGCGGCTCCAATGCCGGCCAGCAAGCCTCTTCGGTATAGAAGTGCATGACGCCTTCACAGTCACAGTGCAGATCGAGGACACGGTCCGCATCGTGTGACAGCGTCAGCAACATATGGCGCAGGCTTTGCAACTCGGTTTGCGATTGCATGGCGCGCAGGAAGTCACCGATGGCTGCGCGCACTAGGCTTACATTGGCAGCGCCGTCCGTGCCGAGTAGCTCGCGCACGGTGGTCGTGATGGCCTTCATCAGGTCAGGGTAGTGGCGGTTGAAGTTCTCCGAGGTGTCCAACTCGAATCGGCCCATCGCTTTGTGGTCTACCCGCTGCGCCAGGCCTATGGGGTTGGCGACCGGCACCAGGATGATCTCACCGCGGATCGTACCTGCGGCCTCGGCGGCCTCCAGCAGTCCGCGCAGGTGGTAAGCCACCAGCATGCCCGGCAGTTCCTCAGCATGCAAGCTGGCCTGAATGTAGAACTTGGGGCCGCATCCAGACTGTCCAAAATGAAAACTGGTGAGTGTTTTGTGGACGCCAAGGCTGGGCGACAAAAGCGGATGGTCAATTCGCTGCATGGGGTTCAGGCCTTGCGTGGAGCGAGGTGCGCAAGGAAGTGCCGCTCAGCCAGCCGAAACACGCCGATCAGGCAAAAAGTGGTGACCAGGTATATCGCGGCGGCGGCCAGATAGGCTTCAAAAGGCAGGTAATAGTCGGAATAGATCCGGCTGGCAGCGCCGGTGACATCGATCAGTGAAGGCACGGCACTGGCCAAACTGGTACTTTGCAGCATCATCACCACTTCGTTGCTGTAGGCCGGCAGGGTGCGCCGCATGGCGCTGGGCAGTACCACGCGTAGCATCACCTGAAAGCGGCTCATGCCGTACG
Source organism: uncultured beta proteobacterium (assembly GCA_903958915.1). Classification (GTDB taxonomy): domain Bacteria; phylum Pseudomonadota; class Gammaproteobacteria; order Burkholderiales; family Burkholderiaceae_C; genus Allorhodoferax. The sequence continues at coordinate 7,759 of CAJBVC010000830.1, read as the reverse complement.
CCTGCGCCGCTTCGATCTCGCCCGCATTGGTTTCGCGAATAGCCCCTGCCAGCATTTCGGCGGTATATCCCGCCGTGTTCAGACTGAACGCGAGCAGGGCGCAAAAGAAGGGTTCCTTGAAATGTGTCCAGGGCCACACCGTGTCCCAGCGTGCCTGAATCCACTCCAGTTGGCCCAGGCCGTAATAGATCATGTACACCTGAATCAACAAGGGTGTGCCACGGATGACATAGGTGTAGCTTCCAACAATCCAGCGTGCGGCAGCCCAGGGCCCCGTCAGCAGCAATGCAAACAGCAGCGCCAGCACAGCGCCGACCCCGAGTGACGAAAACAGTAGGCCCAGCGTGGTCAGGATGCCGGTCCAAAAAAGTTCCAGGTTCTTCGCTTCAAAAATCACTTCCCAGTTCATCAGAGCGTCCCCCGCTTGGTGCCTAGGCTGTAGCGGGCATTGAGCTTGCGCAACGCATAAAGCGAGACCGTTGTGTAAATCAGAAAAAGCGCCGCGGTAAACAGGAAGAACAAGAAGGGCGAACGGGTCGCTGCACTGGCCTGCTTGGCCAGATAGGTCATTTCTTTGAGCCCGATCAGGCTGACCAGGGCGGTCGACTTGATCAGCACCAGCCAATTGTTGGTAAAGCCGGGCAGGGCGTAGCGCACCATTTGCGGTGCGGTAATGCGGATAAATGTTTGCACCCGACCCATGCCAAATGCCCACGCCGCTTCGGCCTGGCCCTTGGGAATGGACAGGATGGCGCCGCGAAACGTCTCCACCATATAGGCGCCGTAGATAAAGCCCAGGGTCAGTACACCAGCCGTGAATGGGTTGATGTCCACGGTGGCCTCACTGCCAAGCCATTCGAGCAGGTTGTTCAGGCCGATGGTTCCGCCGTAAAACACCAGCAGCATCACCACCAGGTCCGGGATGCCGCGAATCACCGTGGTGTACAGCGTCGCGATACCCACCAGAACCGGCCGCCCGGACAACTTGGCGGCTGCGCCAATAAGTCCCAGCATGATAGAAACCACCAAGGCTAGAAGCGAAACACCAACGGTCAACACCGAGCCCTGCAGGATGGCAAGAAGGTAAGAGTTCATGCGAAAGTCGCAGCGGTCACGGCCTGCTCAGACAAAAAAGCGCCGGAGCACAGGAGATTTGTGCGCCGACGCTGGTGTCCATGTAAAGCTTACTTGCCGTACACGTCGAGTTTGTACTTGGCAAAGTATTTGTCGTTGATGGTCTTGTATTTGCCGTTGCCGCGTATCGCCTTGATGGCAGCATTGAGCTCGCCCTTGAGCGCTGCCTCACCCTTGCGCAAGCCAATTCCGGCGCCAGTGCCGAAGTATTTCTGGATGTACAACTCTTCGCCTTTGAGTTCAAAGTCTTTTCCGTCCGGCTTTTCCAGGAACCCACCGGTCACTTCCACGTAGTCGGCCACTGTGCCATCGAGGCGACCGGCCTTGATGTCCAGGTAGACCTGGTCCTGCGCTTCGTAAGAAACCACTTCCACCCCAGCGGTCTTGAGTTCGCCCAAGGCGTACTTTTCCTGGGTGCTGGCCTTCAACACACCAACTTTTTTGCCCTTGATGGAGGCCGGGCCGGTGTACTTCACATCTTTCTTCATCACCACGCGGCTGGGCGTGTTGTAGTACTTCTCGGTGAAATCGATCTGTTTGAGGCGGTCTTCCGTGATGGACATCGAGCTGATGATGACGTCGTATTTCTTGGCCATGAGGCCAGGGATCATGCTGTCCCAAACCTGCTCGACGAAAACGCATTTGCGCTTGATCTGCTCGCACAGCGCACTGGCGATGTCCACGTCAAAGCCGGTGGGCTTGCCATCCGCAGTCTTGAACGTGAAGGGCTCGTAGGTGGGGTCGATGGCAACTTTAAGGTCTTTTCCCTGCGCAAAGGACAGTGTGCACAGTGAGCCCAGTGCGAGGACAAGCAGAAGTTTCTTCATGGATGGTTCCTGAATGGTGCCGAGCTGGCGAGCCCGGCCGGGTTAAAAATAGGGACAAAAACGATTCTACGAGGTACGGTGAGCAAAATTGATGCCTGATTCAACTTGCGTATTGGGGTTTGTACCCCTGCCGTAGCCCTTACGAGAGCATCGGGACGCGCAACTCCTTACACTTGGCCACCCCTTTTACCCAACCATGAACGCCCCCATCGACGTTTCTTTCTTCGCCCGCGCTGCCAAGCCGCTCACGAGCTACCGCAAATTCTGGGCAGCCCGCTTCGGCATAGCCCCGTTTTTGCCCATGAGCCGCACCGAGATGGACAAACTGGGCTGGGACAGTTGCGATGTCATTCTGGTGACCGGCGACGCCTATGTGGACCATCCCAGCTTTGGCATGGCCGTGATTGGCCGCATGCTCGAAGCCCAGGGCTTTCGGGTCGGCATCATTGCGCAGCCCGACTGGTCCAGCGCCCAGGCCTTCAAGGCCCTGGGCAAACCCAACCTGTTTTGGGGCGTGACCGCGGGGAACATGGACTCCATGATCAACCGCTACACCGCCGACCGCAAGATTCGCACCGATGATGCCTACACCCCTGGCGACGTGGGTGGCAAGCGCCCGGACCGCGCCGCCATCGTCTACAGCCAACGCTGCCGTGAAGCCTTCAAGGACGTCCCCATCATTCTGGGCGGCATTGAAGGCTCTTTGCGCCGCATCGCCCATTACGACTACTGGAGCGACAAGGTGCGCCGCAGCATCGTGGTGGACGCCAAGTGCGATTTGCTCCTGTACGGCAATGCCGAGCGCGCGATTGTGGAAATCGCCCATCGCCTCGCTGCCCGGGAGCCGGTGGAGCAGATTACGGATGTCCGCGGTACGGCCTTCTTTCGCCGCATGTCGCCTGAGGGCTGGTTTGAGATCGATTCCCGCAGCGTGGATGAACCCGGGCGCGTTGAAGCCCACGTCAACCCCTACCGAACTACTTCGGAGCAGGCGGCAGACCAGGGCAAAACCTGTGCCAAAGAAGACGATGCAAAGAGCGTGGCCGACAAATCCAACGCGGATGCTATTAAATCGGGAGCTGTTTACGCAATATCCACGGGCGTTCCCATCACTTTTTATGCCAATCCGGCGCTTGCCGGCAAGCTCAAGGTGCCGCCACGTGACCGGTCTGTCATTCGGTTGCCGAGCTACGAGCAGGTCAGGAGCGACCCCGTGCTGTACGCGCATGCCAACCGGGTGTTGCACCTGGAGACCAACCCCGGCAACGCCCGCGCGCTGGTGCAGACCCATGGGGAAGGTGTGACGGCGCGTGATGTCTGGATCAACCCGCCGCCCATCCCGTTGACCACCGCCGAGATGGATTTCGTATTCGATTTGCCCTACGCGCGCAGCCCACACCCGTCCTACGCCGACGAAAAAGGCAGCCATGACGGCGCCACCAAAATTCCGGCCTGGGAGATGATCCGCTTCAGCGTCAACATCATGCGCGGCTGCTTTGGCGGCTGCACGTTTTGCTCCATCACCGAGCACGAAGGGCGCATTATTCAGAGCCGCTCGGAGGACTCGGTGATTCGCGAGATTGAGGATATCCGCGACAAAGTGACCGGCTTCACCGGCACCATTTCTGATCTGGGTGGCCCGACAGCCAATATGTACCGCCTGGGTTGCAAGAGCCCGGAGATCGAGGCGGCGTGTCGCAAACCCAGTTGTGTTTACCCCGGCATTTGCCAGAACCTGACGACCGACCACGGCCCGCTGATATCGATGTACCGACGCGGCCGTGCCCTGCGCGGCATCAAGAAAATCCTGATCGGCTCCGGTCTGCGCTATGACCTGGCGGTGAAAAGCCCCGAATATGTGAAGGAACTGGTGCAGCACCACGTCGGGGGTTACCTCAAGATCGCGCCGGAGCATACGGAGCAGGGTCCGTTGACCAAGATGATGAAGCCCGGCATCGGCTCGTACGACAAGTTCAAGGCCCTGTTTGAGAAATTCTCGGCCGAAGCTGGCAAGAAACAGTTTCTGGTGCCGTACTTCATAGCCGCCCATCCGGGCACCAGCGACGAAGACATGATGCACCTGGCGATCTGGCTGAAAAAGAACGGGTTTCGCGCCGATCAGGTGCAGACTTTTTATCCCAGCCCGATGGCGACCGCGACTGCGATGTACCACAGTGGCCGCAATCCATTGCGCAGGATTCATCGTGTGCCCGACGACGCCGAGGAAACGGTCGATATCGTGCGTGGCGAGAAACGCAGGCGGCTGCACAAGGCATTTTTGCGCTACCACGATCCGGCCAACTGGCCCCTGCTGCGCGAGGCGCTTAAAGCCATGGGGCGAAGCGACCTCATCGGCAATGGCAAGCACCATCTGGTGCCCACCTACCAGCCGCTGGACGGCGGGGCTTACCAGAGTGCGCGCAAGAAAAACTCGACCCCCAGACCCATGACGCCACCGACCCCGGGGCGCCTGCTGACGCAACACACCGGTTTGCCGCCGCGTGGCGCGGCAACGGGGCGATCTGGCGGCAAAAAGGCCAACATTCCGAAGTGATGTAGCACGGTTCAGATGCCTTCGCCCTGCGCCACAAACACGCGCGCTCTGCGTGGGGTCAGCAGCACGGTTTCACCCTCTTTGAGTGCCAGATTGGCGTACTGCTGCGCCCCGATCTGGGCCTCGATGATTTCGTTGCTGCCCACCGACGCCGCATCCAGCGGCAACAACTCCAGCCGTGCAATCGGCCCGACCACCATGGCGCGGGTCAGCTTGGCCACAATGCCACGCGACTGATCGGCCGTGCTGGTACCGGCCAGATAACGCTGCACATCCAGATCATGCGGGCGCACATAGGCAAATGCTTTGCTGTCCTGCACTTCGCTGTGCTCGGGTGCGGACAGACGCAGGCCGAGGTCGTCTTCGCCAATCTGCATCTCGCCCTCATGCGCGCGGCCATGAAACAGGTTCACATCGCCTAAAAATCCATAGACAAACGGGCTGGCCGGATGGTCCCAGACATCTTGTGGCGAGCCAATCTGCTCGACCTGGCCGGTGTTCATCAACACCACCCGGTCGGCTACCTCCAGTGCTTCTTCCTGATCGTGGGTGACAAAAATACTGGTCACATGCAAATCATCGTGCAGGCGCCGCAGCCAGCGACGCAACTCCTTGCGCACCTTGGCATCCAGCGCACCAAAGGGTTCATCCAGCAACAGCACCTGCGGCTCTACGGCAAGAGCCCGGGCTAGCGCAATGCGCTGACGCTGCCCCCCCGAGAGTTGTGAGGGGTAACGATCCGCCAGCCAATCCAGCTGCACCAGATTCAGCAGGTCATGCACCTTCTGTTTGATCACCAACTCACTGGGGCGCGTCGCCTTGGGCTTCATGCGCAGACCGAAAGCCACGTTGTCAAACACACTCATGTGGCGAAACAGTGCGTAATGCTGGAACACAAACCCCACATTGCGCTCGCGCACATGCTTGTCGGTGGTGTCTGCGCCGTTGAACAGGATGTGTCCTCGATCCGCAGTCTCCAGCCCGGCGATGATGCGCAGCAGCGTGGTCTTGCCGCAGCCCGACGGTCCCAGCAGCGCGACGAGTTCGCCCGACTCGATGTCCAGCGACACATCGCGCAGGGCGTGGAAGCTGCCAAAGTCTTTGCTGACGTTTCTGATTTCAATGCTCATAGTTCAGTACTCAAGTCTTTACGTATTCGCCGTTGTCAAGCCAGGAACACCGTGGAACCGGCTCTGCCGGGCCACCGGTGTTGCCCCTGCAAGGGGAGGCATCGCGACACGCAGTGCGCGCATGCCACGGGGTGTGCGTCAACACCGTGGAACCGGCTCTGCCGGGCCACCGGTGTTGCCCCTGCAAGGGGAAGGCATCGCGACACGCAGTGCGCGCATGCCACGGGGTGTGCGTCAAACATTCGGCCGCTCAGGTGGCAGAGAAACCGCGGCTTTCTGATCGCGTTCAAACTGCCACTCGACCACCGACTTGATCAGTAATGTGAGCAGTGCCAGCAGCGCCAGCAGGGACGCCACGGCAAAGGCCGCCACCGACTGGTACTCGTTGTACAAAATCTCGACATGCAATGGCAGCGTATTGGTCTGGCCACGGATGTGGCCCGAGACCACCGACACCGCGCCAAATTCGCCCATGGCACGTGCGTTGCACAGGATCACGCCATACACCAGTCCCCATTTGATGTTGGGCAGCGTCACATGCCAGAAGGTTTGCCAGCCGGTGGCACCCAGCACAATGGCGGCCTGCTCCTCGTCGGTGCCTTGCGCCTGCATCAGCGGGATCAACTCGCGGGCAATGAACGGGAAGGTGACAAAGATGGTTGCCAGAATAATGCCTGGCACGGCAAACACAATCTTGATGTCATGTTCGGCAAGCAAAGGTCCAAACCAGCCCTGTGCACCAAACATCAGCACATAAATGAGACCAGCCACCACCGGCGAGACCGAGAACGGCAGGTCGATCAGCGTGGTCAAGAAGGCTTTGCCCCTGAACTCGTATTTGGCGACTGCCCAGGCGGCGGCGACACCAAACACCAGGTTGAGTGGCACAGCCACTGCGGCGGTGATCAGAGTCAGTCGGATCGCGCTCCAGGCGTCTGGCTCTCTCAGGGCCTCCAGCGCAGCCGGAAGCCCCTTGCGCAAAGCTTCGGTGAATACTGCGGCCAACGGCAGCAGCAGGAACAAGAAAACAAAACCCAGAGCCAGACCAATCAGCGTTCGGCGCACCCAGATCGGCTCCGTGGTGCCGGCGTCCACCCGGCCCAGTGTGCGTGTGCTCATGATTTGCCCCCGGAGCGGCTGCGCTGCCAGCTCTGTAGCGCATTAATCACCAGCAGCAGCACAAACGAGATTCCCAGCATGACCGTGGCCACGGCGGTGGCGCCGGCATAGTCATATTGCTCCAGTTTCCCAATGATGATGAGCGGGGTGATCTCCGAGATCATGGGCATGTTTCCCGCGATGAAGATCACCGAGCCATATTCGCCAACTGCTCGTGCAAATGCCATGGCAAAACCGGTCAGCAGCGCCGGCGCGATGGCCGGGAAAATCACATAACGAAAGGTCTGTAGCCGTGACGCGCCCAGGCAGGTGGCTGCTTCTTCGAGTTCCTTTTCGGCGTCTTCGAGTACCGGCTGCACCGTGCGCACCACAAACGGCAGGCCGATGAAAATCAGTGCAATCACAATGCCGTTGCGGTTAAAGGCCAGCTGAATGCCGTGCGGCTCCAGATACTGGCCAATCCAGCCATTGCCGGCCAGCAGTGCAGTGAGTGAAATGCCGGCCACCGCAGTCGGCAGCGCAAAGGGCAAGTCCACCAGCGCATCGATGATCTTCTTGCCCGGGAATTCATAGCGCACCAGTACCCAGGCCAGCAGCAGACCCGCAAACACGTTGACCAGCGCTGCCAGGAACGATGCTCCAAACGTCAGCTGGTACGATGCCAGCACACGTGGGCTGGTCACGGCTGCGGCAAACTGTTCCCAGGTCAGGGTAAAGGTTTTGAGCAGCAGCGCTGACAGCGGTATCAGCACAATCAGGCAGAGATAGAACAGCGTGTAGCCCAGTGTCAGCATGAAGCCCGGTAGCACGCGCCTGGGAGCGCGATTGGTGCTTAGCCCGACTGTAGATAGTGAGGCTGAGAGAACAGCAGCAGTCATGAATGGATTTCAATAGTTTCAGTAGTTCACCGGTTTAGCACGCAGCGCACGCCGGATATCCAACTCCGCGAATGTCCCCCGGTTCGGGCTTCGCCCGAGCCTCCTCCTTGATTTGGC
>CAJBVC010000829.1 GCA_903958915.1 uncultured beta proteobacterium | reverse complement strand
TTCAGTCCTGTACTCGCGTATCCTGTACATCGTGCGATTTTCACGCTTGTTCCAGAACCGTCCCGATAGTCACTCAACTGTGGCTGATACGGTCGTGGTGATCGATGTTCTGCGCTCGTTCACCACCGCGGCTGTAGCGCTGGCCCGCGGTGCGGTGGCGGTCTATCCGGTAGCCGCCCCCGGCGTCCTGGATACTATTTCCTCTACCGTTGACCGCATCGTGTCGGTGGGAGCGGCTGCGGGAGGTGCACCGGTTCCCGGATTCGACTATGGCAATTCGCCCTCGGCACTCTCCAATGCAGATCTGGCCGGCCGCAACGTGGTCATCAGCACGGCTGCCGGTGTGCGTGGCCTGCATCTGTTTCGCCATGCCAAGCATCTGTTCGCCGCCAGCCTGGTGTGCGCAGGCGCTACTGCGCGCGCGATTGAGGAGGCTGGGTGCAGCGAGGTGTGTTTCGTCATCACCGGGGAGTGGGACGATCGCGATGGTGATGAGGATATCGCCTGTGCGGACTATATGGAGGCACTGCTCAGGGGCGAGACAGTGGCGCCGCAAGCATTTGCACAGCGTGTGCGGGGTTCCGACTTCGGAGCGCGCTTTGCCACCGGCATCTGGGCGAATTTGCCAACTGCCGACCTTGACATTGCGTCCCATGTCGACCTCTTCGAATTTGCCATGCCGGTGCAGCGCCGGGCAGACCTGCTGGTCATCCACAGTGCGTCGGCGATCGACCCTGGCGCGAGGATGTAACCCGTCCGACCAGGTTACTTTTTCAAGTAGGCCGCCAACTGTGTGTCTACGGTCCCGATGTGCTTTAACAGCCAATGGGCGACAAATTCCTCCAGCTCGGCCTTCACCATATTGTCGTTGGCAATCTGTCTGGAGATGTCCTTGAGCCGCACAGTCAGCTCTTCGTGTTGGCGTACGTGCTCCGCAATGCCAGGGTAGTTGAGGCGGTGCATCAGGTCCTCCTCGTGCGAAAAGTGAGTCAACGCATAACGCTGCAATCGCATGGCAGACATGGTCTGGCCGTCGCGGGAGGTCGCCGCTATCACATCCGCCGCGCGCAGGAATATTTCCTGATGCTGCTCGTCAATCGCTGTTGACCCGATGCGGTAGCTCTCGCTCCAGGCCAGCCGCTCGGAGGTCTGCTTGATGCGCGACTCCACCCAGTACAGGGCGGTTTCGTAGTCTTCAAAGACCCTGCTCGCGATGCCAGCGTCCGAATAGGATTTCAAAAACACAGGCGCCATTTCTGCGGCGCCTTCGACGTCTGGCCCGAAGACCAGTGCGGTAACCGGGTTGGTGGCGCTATTGGTGTAGCGATTTTTGAGATAGGCAGTAAAGTCCTCGGCCGCCGCCAACGGCCCTTTTGCACTGTGTTGGAAGGTAATGATCTGCCCCCACTTCCCCTGTAACGCCAGCTTGCCAATCAAATCACTGATGGCCACAGGAATGGCCGCCATCAGCTCGTTGTTAAATGGCCCGGTGGCCGTAGTCCGAAGAATACGTCCTTCCATCCGGTAGTCGACCTGCCCCTGCACCACGTGCTGGCCGTCGGGCTTGAAATCCGCCGTGCTTCGAACCGTTGCCATCAGACAGCCTTCTCTACCGCGCAAGCGGTGAATCGAGGAATGTAATCCCCTAGTTTAATGAAAGATTGGTTTACCGGCTTTTGCGAAAAATGTGTGTCGCCTGTGTTTAGACATGGCTGGCTGTAATGGCAACAATCGGCGGATGGACTTCGCACATTCTCCCAGGGCGCTGGCATTGCGCCAGCGGCTGCAGGCGTTCATGCAGCGTTATGTATTGCCATACAACCCGTCCTGGCACCGTGCCGTGCACGACGGCGTGTACCCACCCCCTTTCCTGGAGGACCTCAAGAGTCTGGCGCGCGAGGAAGGCCTGTGGAACCTGTTTCTTCCAAACCTGACAGATGCTGAGCCTGGCACCTGCCTGAGCAACCTCGACTATGCGCCGCTGGCAGAAGTCATGGGCCGTATTCCCTGGGCCAGTGAGGTGTTCAACTGCAGCCCGCCCGATACCGGCAACATGGAACTGTTGCACCGTTTTGCCACACCGGCGCAACGCACGCAGTGGCTTATGCCCTTGCTGGAGGGTCATATGCGTTCAGCCTTCGCCATGTCGGAACCCGATGTGGCGTCGAGCGACCCTACCAATCTGCAAACCACCGTGCGCCGCACGGGCGGGCAACTGGTGCTCAATGGGCGCAAATGGTTTATCACCGGCGTGGCCCACCCGCATTGCAAACTGCTGATCGTGATGTGTCGCAATGCGCAGGAAGAGGGCGACGCCGATGCGGGCTCGCACCACCAGCACAGCATGGTTCTGGTGCCGCTGGACGCGCCCGGCGTGCAGGTGGTGCGCAATATCCCGGTGGTGCACCACCATGCTCCTGAGGGCCACTGCGAAATCGTGCTGCGCGATGTGCGGGTGCCAGACGACCAGCTGCTGGGTGCCTGGGGTGCCGGTTTTGCCATGGCGCAGGCGCGTCTGGGTCCCGGGCGCGTGCACCATTGCATGCGCACCATTGGCCAGTGCGAACTGGCGCTGGAGCTCGCGACCGAACGCACCCTGGAGCGCCACGCCTTTGGCAAATATTTGTCCGACTTTTCCAATGTGCAGGACTGGTTGGCCGAGTCGCGCATCGAGATCGACCAGGCCCGGCTGCTGGTGTTGCACGTAGCCTGGGCGCTGGACAACGGCACCTTCACCCCCGCGCAGTTGCGTGCACAGGTGGCTGCCATCAAGGTGGTAGCGGCGCGCCTGCAGTCGCGCGTGGTGGAGCGCGCCATGCAGGCCTTTGGTGCCATGGGGCTGTCGCCCGACACTCCTCTGGCAGCGCTGTGGACCTGGGGCCGCGCCATGCACCTGATGGACGGACCCGACGAGGTGCACTTGCGCACGGTGGCGCGACACGAACTGGCACAAGCGCGCGAACGCATGGGAGCCAGCGCCGCCTACTTCACCACCCCCGAACAGCTCGCGGCTGAGCCGCGGATTCGGTAATACCGCCCCATAAATCCCTACACGCTCGCACGGCGTGCCTTACGGATTACAGTGCGAGGCTTCGCAACTGTGAAATGAGGTTTGGCATGACGCAATCGCTGGAGACCATTACCCTGGGTGGTGGTTGCTTCTGGTGCACCGAGGCGGTGTTTGTGCAGGTGCGCGGTGTGGTGGATGTGGAGTCGGGCTACAGCAACGGCCAGATGCACGCGCCCACCTACGAAGATGTCTGCACCGGCACCACCGGTCACAACGAAGTGGTCAAACTGGTCTATGACCCGGCGCAGATTTCGACGCGTGAGGTGCTGGAGATCTTCTTTTGCATCCACGACCCCACCACGCCCAATCGCCAGGGCAACGACTCCGGCACCCAGTACCGCAGCGGCATCTACATCAGCACGCCGGAGCAACAGGCGGTGGCCCGGGAGGTCATCGCAGAAATGACCGCCAGCGGCGTCTATGGGCGGGCGATCGTGACCGAGGTCGTGCCGGTAAACAACTATTGGCCCGCCGAGGACTACCACCAGGACTTTTTCGCCCGCAACCCGCATCAGGGTTACTGCATGGCGGTGGCCGCGCCCAAAGTGGCCAAATTTCGCAAAACCTTTGCACGGTTGCAGAAATCCTAGTTTCAAGCGCTTTGTGGCGGTGGGCTGTGCCCATTCGCCTGCAAATTCCATTTCCAAATCGTTTGTGTCTAGGCGTGAAGCCGTAGGCAGTGCTCTAGCACGGCAAGGCGAAGCAACAACGACACGGATGATTTGGAAATGGAATAAGCTAGACGGCCATGATCCAGACGCACAGCCTCAGTTTCACTTACCCCAACGGCTCCACGCTGGTGTTTCCCGACGTGGACGTGCCCCAAGGCGCGGTGTTGCTGCTCAGCGGCCCCTCGGGCTGCGGCAAATCGACCTGGCTGGCGCTGGTCGCCGCGCTGATGGCGCCGTCCGCCGGGGTACTGACGGTTGCAACCCAACCCCTGCATGCTCTTAAAAACGTAGCTGCTGACGCATGGCGGGCGGGCGCAATCGGCTTTTTACCCCAAAAGTTGCATCTGAGCAGTGCGCTGACCGTGACACAAAACCTGATGATGGCGCAGTGGGCCAGTGGCCAGCCCGAAGACGCGCAGCGCATCCTTGCCGCGCTGCAGGCACTCGGGGTGCGCGACCTCGCAGACCGCAAGCCCGGTCAACTCTCCGGCGGGCAGGCGCAGCGCGTGGCGCTGGCTCGTGCAGTGCTGTTGCAGCCCCGCGTAATCCTCGCCGACGAGCCCACCGCCAGTCTGGATGACGAAGCGGCTGCCGACGCCGTGAAACTGCTGCTGCACACCGCCAGCATTCACCAGGCCACACTGGTGATCGCCACCCACGACTCCCGGGTCGCCGGTCTGATTCCGGTCGGCGTTGAAGGTCAAATCGGCTTCCAGCCCTTGCGCCTCGTGCGTAGCCAGCTAGCAAATGCATAGCAGGCTGGCACCATGAAGACACTGGCCTTTGCATGGCACTACCTCTGGTCACGGCCACTGGGCGCTGCTCTGAATGTGCTGTTGTTGAGCCTGGGGCTGGCGTCCATCACGTTCTTGCTGCTGGTAGCGCACCAGCTTAGCCGCGCCTTTGACCGCGATTTGGCGGGCATTGACGTGGTCGTCGGGGCCAAGGGCAGCCCGATGCAGCTGATCCTCAGCGGTGTGCTGCACATCGATGTGCCACCCGGCAACATCCCGCTGAAAGCCGTGCGCGAACTGGAGCAGCAT
>CAJBVC010000828.1 GCA_903958915.1 uncultured beta proteobacterium | reverse complement strand
TCGCGCGACGCCTTGGCCATGCTCTCCACGATGCGTGCCAGTTCCGCCAGTGCAAACCCTTCTTCGAGAATGAACGACGCCGATAACCACAGTGGTTTGGCTCCCATGACGGCGACATCATTGACCGTGCCATGGACAGACAGGCAGCCGATGTCGCCACCAGGGAAAAAAAGTGGCGAAACCACATGTCTATCGGTGGCCATGACAAGCCGCCCTGGCCCCGGCATCGGTAGAAGTGCGCCGTCGTCGCCTTGGGCCAGCCACTCGTTGCCCAGGTGTCTGGCAAACAGTTCTTCAATCAATTGGGCCATCGCGCGTCCTCCGGACCCATGCGCCATATCCACCTGGCCGCGCTTGAGGTCCAGGGGCCGAACGTAAGCTTTGCGCGTTTCAGACATCCTTGTACCGCCCGTAGGTGTAGTGGGCAGCACATGCGCCCTCGGATGACACCATGCAGGAGCCGATCGGGTTTTCCGGCGTGCACACGTTGCCAAACAACTTGCAGTCCTGCGGTCGTTTGACGCCTCTCAGGATGGCGGCGCATTCACAGGCCTTGTGGTCCGCCACAGGCTGGTAGTCCACGGCATAACGCAACTCGGCATCAAATGCCGCAAACCTGTCCCGGATACGCAGCGCCGAGTAAGGAAGTACGCTCAGGCCGCGCCACTCAAACTGCTTGCGCAACTCGAACACTTCCGCCACCAAGGCCTGCGCTTTCAGGTTGCCCTCACGACTCACCGCGCGGGAAAATTCGTTCTCCACCTCGGCACGTCCTTCGTTGACCTGGCGCACGAGCATGCGCACTGCCTGCATGACATCGAGCGGCTCGAACCCGGCAAGGACCACCGGCTGGCGGTACTCCTCGGCAAAGAATTCGTAAGGGCGACTGCCAATGATGGTGGACACATGTGCCGGCCCGATAAAGCCATCGAGCGGTACCGTACCCCACTGACGCACCTCGGGCGACTCCAGAATGCTCGATATCGCCGACGGCGTGAGCACATGGCAGCACAGCACTGAAAAGTTGCCTAAGCCCAGCGCCGCCGCCTGCTTGATAGCGACTGCCGTCGGTGGCGTGGTGGTTTCAAAACCTATGGCAAAAAACACGACCTGTTTATCAGGGTGTTTTTGCGCGAGCGCCACCGCATCGGCACTGGAATAGACCATGCGAATGTCACCGCCACGGGCCTTTGCCTTCTGCAGCGACATGCTTTGCGAGGCTGGCACCCGCAAGCAATCGCCATAGGTACAGAGCATCACGTCATGTTCCAGCGCAAGTCGAATGGCCTGATCGACCCGCCCGATCGGAAGTACGCACACCGGGCAACCCGGGCCGTGAACCATCTTGACGTTAGTGGGCAACAGATCCGATAGGCCGTAGCGGGAAATGGCATGGGTATGCCCGCCGCAAAATTCCATGAAGTGGTAGCGTCGCTCGGGCAGCACCTCGTTCCGGATGGCCGCAGCCAGGCCTTCAGCCACTTTGCCATCACGAAACTCATCAATGAATTTCATCGCATTCAATCTAGTCCGCCGTCGCGCCGATTTCAGCGAAAAGCGCCAAGGTCCTGGCGGCTTCATCCGGGTCCAGCTTGTTCAGCGCATACCCCACGTGCACGATCACATAGTCGCCCACGCCAACGTCGTCCACCAGGGACAGCGAAATTTCCTTGCGCACGCCGGCCAGATCGACCACGGCATTGTCACCCTCTCGCAGTTCCACCACTTGGGCGGGAATGGCCAGACACATGGGCAGTCTCCTTGATGTTCTTGTCAGGGTGCATTCTGAGGCAAACCGGCAGGCAACCCCACAATGCCCCTACCCCGTCCCGCCCAGTCGACGAAAAAAACCCCTCCGCGAGGCTGCTGATGCTGCCGGATCGTCCTGTGTTTTCTGGGTAATTTCCGATTGCGCGGGATCGGCCACGACCACTGGCGTCAGCACCGCCTGCATCGCATCCACAGCGGTCTGGCGTGCGCTGGACTGGTTTGGCAAGGTGCCCACCGCGGCGATAAGAGGGCAATACTGGTACAGACCTAGGTCGGGGTCGTCATCGGCTATGAACTGCATTGCGCCGCAGGGCAACTGCACCAGTTGGCGTTGCCCGGCGGCCAGATCCCGCCACAGCATCCCGCCACCACACAGCAAAAACAGGTTGAGAAACCAGGGCGTAATGATCACCCCGAGCCAATCACCTTCATGGCGCAGAAACCCAACCGTTTCCACCTCCAGCGCGGGATTGACAAAGGGCATGTCAGACATGCGCGTTTGCCACACACGCTGATAATGCTGCTGCAAGAAGGACTCTGGGCTATCAACGCGCGCCACAGCAGTACGAACCGCTGGTGGGGCGAGCGCCGGTCGACGTGGGCCGTGTGTCACGGGCGTTGAAGATCCTGAAAGTACTGGCCTGCATCATAATCACCATCCAGCGATGCTGCCAATGCGGTCAATGCCTCTTCGATTAAAACCAGTTGTTCGGGCTCAATGGTTTCCTTGGCAAGTCCTAGCTGGGTCAAGACCCATGTGCCGACTGGTTGTGTACCCAGCAGCATCATGTTGATTCGCTCGCGCTTGCCATCGCGCTCCACCCAAGCGAAGTCGCCTTCGCCTTCACATTCCACCACCATCTTTGGTATAGACAGACACATCAGCGCGGCTCCGCCTCAATGCCGATCGCGCGCAGTTCCGCGACTGTCATCGCCAGCAACTCGTCCACCCGGGCAGCGACCGCAGGGGTGAGATCCATGCCCAACTCCATGGACTCGGGTTGAATTCCAACAATGACGGTGCGCTTGGGTGCGCGACTGGTGAATTCCAGACTGGCCAGCACATCGGACAGACTCACCTGGTGCGGGGAAAGCTTGGTTTTGAAGAAAACCGGTACATCGTCGCCCTTGAGCAGAACCGGCGTAGCGGGCGGCTGACCAAAACGCACGCAATCCACAACGATCAATGCGTCCAGGTCTTCCAATTGCTCCAGCATTTCCATGCCGCACGTGCCGCCATCGATGACTTCAACGACGTCCGGCAACCGGTAGTCGTGCTCCAAACGTTCGACCACCCGCACTCCAACCCCTTCATCCGAGAGAAGAATATTTCCGATACCAAGAACAACGACGCGCATGCAGCTACCTAAATAAGAAAGGGGCGCAAGCGACAACGCCGCGCCCCAAGCATGATACGGCCTGCGCCGCGTCAGACTGCCTTGACCGTAACCACGGGATGGTTTTCCTGGTCCACCACATGGACGGCACACGCCAGGCACGGATCAAACGAGTGCACCGTGCGCAACACTTCCAGTGGCTTCTCCGGGTCTGCCACGGGGGTGTCGACCAGGCAGGCTTCGTAAGCGCCTGGCTGGTCTTTCTCGTTGCGTGGCGCGGCATTCCAGGTGGTTGGCACCACGCACTGGTAATTCGCAATCTTGCCATCCTTGATGACCACCCAGTGAGACAGCACACCGCGCGGTGCTTCATGAATGCCCACACCCATCTGCTCGCCCTTGGGAAAATCGGGCCGGTTGAAAGTTTTCAGATCGCCCTTGGCCATATTCGCCAACAGCAGGTCCCATTGCTTGAGCAACTCGTCGCATTGCACGGCGCAGCCCACAGCGCGTGCGGCATGCCGCCCAATGGTGGAGTGCATAGCGTCCAGACCAACCTTGGTCCCCGCGATGGTGGAAACCAGGTCCAGCGCCTTGGTGGCGTACATCTTGGTAGGTTCGTGCCCGGCAGCCAACATGTTTAGCACCCTTGCGAGCGGACCCACCTGCATGGGTTTTCCATAGAAAGTTGGCGCCTTGAGCCACGAGTACTTGCCATCGTCTTTGAAGTCGGTGTAGTTGGGTGTTGTCTCGCCCTTGTAGGGGTGCAGGGACTTGCTGTCTCCGTCCTTGTAGTTGTACCAGGAGTGCTTGATGGCCTCCGATACGCCATCCATGAAGAACTTGTCATTGAACGACTTGATCGGCTTGAATGTCTCCAGCTTGCCCCCTTCGATGTACCCGCCAGGCAGCGCGAATTGGGTCCCCTTACCATCGAGTGGTATGTCGGGCACGCTCAAGTATTCGGTGATGCCGCGACCCACCTTGGTCCAGTCCGCATAGAAGGCGCCAATGGCTGCCACATCGATCAGGTAAACATTCTTTACAAAATCGTCAAGCTTGATCATCCATTCCTTGACAGCCAGCAGGCGCTCCATAGTCAGCACCGACTGGGAGTCCAGCGACAGGGCGTTGGAAACTCCGCCCACCGCGACGTTCTGAATGTGTGGCGACTTGGAACCCAAAATGGCCACGATTTTGCTGGCATAGCGTTGCACTTCGAGCGCCTGCAGGTAATGCGAAACCGCCAGCAAATTCACTTCCGGTGAGAGCTTCATCGCAGGGTGGCCCCAGTAGCCGTTGGTGAAAATGCCCAATTGCCCGGTACCAACAAACCCCGACAATCGCGCTTTCACTTTGATGAATTCGGCCTTGCTATTGCCACTCCAACTGGAGAGGCTCTGTGCAAGGTTGGCCGTCTTCTCTGGGTCCGCCTTGAGGGCAGAAACCACGTCCACCCAATCGAGCGCCGACAGATGGTAAAAGTGAACGATGTGGTCATGCACCGCATGCGCCAGCATGATCATGTTGCGGATGTACTGGGCGTTCACCGGTATCTCGAGCTGCAATGCATTCTCTACTGCCCGTACCGAGGCCATCGCGTGCACCGTTGTGCAGACACCGCAGATGCGCTGCGTGATTGCCCACGCGTCGCGCGGGTCACGTCCCAGCAAAATCGTTTCTACGCCCCGCCACATCTGCCCTGAGGCCCATGCTTTCTTGACTCGCCCACCGTCGACTTCGACGTCAACACGCAGGTGGCCCTCGATTCGGGTAACGGGATCAATGGTGATACGTTGTGACATCTTCGTCTCCTTGTCTCTCGAATTCAATGGGCCATCGCGGCTTCGCGGTTCAGTACCGGGAAGCGACGGGTAATGACGATATAGCCAAGCACCTCAATGGAAAACATGCCCAGCGTGACGATCAACTCGAATACAGATGGGAAGTAATTCCACCCTGGTCCCGTGTCGTAGCCGATCAGGTAGCCGTTGAGCCGCAGAACGGCACCACCCAGCATGATCGACACACCCGCGAGGAACAGGCGGGCTGGATTGCGCCGCTGTTCGACGGTCCCCACCAGCACGAACGGGAGCACCAGTAAAACCATCTCGAACCAGAAAAAGACCGCAACAAGGTTGAATGCAAAGGCGTTGCCTAAAGCTCCCCGCAGCAGCAGGTCGCTCACACGCACGACCAGGAATGCAGCCAGCAGTCCGAGCATCACCTTGGCCATCGGCTGCAACATGTGGGTCTCAATCTTGCGTCGCTCAGCAGACGAGGCGATACAGGATTCGAAGAGCACCACGCCGTAGCCCATCGTGATAGCAGATAGCAAGTACAGCAGTGGCACTGCGGGGGTTTGCCAGAGGGCATTGACCTGCCCGCCCATAAGCACCAGCAAAGTGCCAATCGAAGATTGGTGCATCATGGGCAGTACGGTGCCAAGTGCAATGAAGAAGAACAACACTTTGTTGAGTTTCTCCCTGGCCACGTGCAGCCCGAATTTTTCCAAGAATACGGGTGAAAACTCGACCCACATCACCAGGATATAGATCGAAATGCAAGCGGCCGTCTCGAACAGTGCCGAGTTGAGGTTGCCATACCCAGGCCACAAAATGTGCCAGAAATTCCAGTACCGTCCCAGATCAAATATGACCCCGACCCCGGCGAGGGTGTAACCAAACAGGCTGGTCAGCAGTGCGGGACGGACCAGCGGGTGGTATTGCCCCTTGTTGAAGATGTAGACCAGCATGGCCACCGAAAAACCGCCACAGGCAAAGGCGGACCCGATCAGCACGTCGACCACCACCCACAGACCCCAGGGATAGCCGTCATTGAGATTGGTCACCGCGCCCAGTCCAAAAATGAACCGGGTGAGCAGGACCGCCATCATGGCGGCGATCAGCAGGCCACACACCATAGTAATCGGGTTGAACAGTCGCCCCCCCAGTGGCGCCGCCTGTGTGTGTGCGCTCATGATTGCTCCCCTTGTGGCTTTTCTTCACCACTGGCCACATTTCGTTTTGCAAAATAGGTCATCCCCACCAACATGGCAATGGGCAGTGCCATGCCTTGGTATAGCGTATGCTGAATCGTCTCAGACTTTGATGCAGAGGACTGCGCAGGCAGATTAGGCATACCCAATTTTGCGAAATTTACCGAGGCGAGTTTGAGTACCTGGGTGCCACCGTACTCGGTTTCCCCATAGACATGCTGCAGATACTTTCCTATCTGCACCTCGTAGTTCTGGTTAGGCTCCTTGCGCCAGGTGCTCGCTTTCTCAGCCACAGGGTCGCTGTAGGGAAGGCGTCCGCGCGGCATGGTCGTGTACTCCCCGGGTTTGAGCGCCAGCCGCCGCTTGGCCTCCACCAACAGATCTGAGGTGCGACCAAACAGGGTGGCACCGGTGGGACAGACCTCTGCGCAAGCGGAGTAATGGCCGTCTTTATGACGGTGACGACACAACTCACACTTGCCTATGCGACCGGTAGGTGAGTCGTACTGGTATTTGGGGATTCCAAAAGCGCACGCGGCGACACAGTACCTGCAACCGAAACAGGCATCCGCATCGTAGGTCACGATGCCGGTGACCGGGTCTTTCAGCATGGCAGAGACCGGA
>CAJBVC010000827.1 GCA_903958915.1 uncultured beta proteobacterium | reverse complement strand
GCTCGAAGGCCTGCTGGTGGAGTTCAAGGGTTCCATCATTACCATCACCCACGACCGCACGTTTCTGGACAAGGTGGCGACCCGCATCGTTGAGCTTGACCGCGGGCAATTGATGTCCTACCCCGGCAACTTTGGTGCGTATCTGCTGCAAAAGGAAGAGCAACTGGCGCAAGAGGCGGTCATCAACGCCAAGGCCGACAAACTGCTGGCGCAGGAAGAAATCTGGATTCGCAAGGGCGTGGAAGCCCGTCGCACCCGCGCCACCGCGCGCATCGTGCGACTGGACGAGTTACGTGCCAAACGCGAGGCGCGTCGTGAGGCCGTGGGCAGCGTCAACATGGACATCGCCAGCGGTGCGGCCAGCGGCAAGCTGGTGTCG
Source organism: uncultured beta proteobacterium (assembly GCA_903958915.1). Classification (GTDB taxonomy): domain Bacteria; phylum Pseudomonadota; class Gammaproteobacteria; order Burkholderiales; family Burkholderiaceae_C; genus Allorhodoferax. The sequence continues at coordinate 1,211 of CAJBVC010000827.1, read as the reverse complement.
GAGATGACGCATGTCTCCAAACACTTTGGCGAGCCAAACATGGCCCCCAGCCCTGGCGGTGCCAGGCCCCCCGAGGGGGTGCACCCGTCCTTGGGGCGGCCCGGCGGACGGGCGATCGTGAAAGACTTCACCGCCACCATCCTGCGCGGCGACAAGATCGGCTTGCTGGGACCCAACGGCGCCGGCAAGACGACCCTGCTGAAGATGATTCTGGGTGAATTGAAACCCGATCCGGCACCGGCCAACGCGCCCAAACCTGAGCCGGGCCACAGCCCCTGGGGCACGGTACGCCTGGGTGCCAATGTGACCGTGGCCTACTTTGACCAGATGCGCAATGCGCTGGACCTGGACGCCACGCTGGAGGACTTCATCAGCCCGGGCTCCGAGTGGATCGAGATTGGCAACCGGCGCCAGCACGTCAAGAGCTATCTGGGCGACTTTTTGTTCTCACCAGCACGTGCCAATTCGCCGGTGCGCTCCCTCAGTGGCGGCGAGCGCAACCGCCTGCTGCTGGCGCGCCTGTTTGCGCGGCCGGCGAACGTGCTGGTGCTCGATGAGCCCCACCAACGACCTGGACATCGACACGCTGGAGCTGCTCGAAGACCTGCTGCAGAACTACGACGGCACGGTGTTCCTGGTCAGCCACGACCGCACCTTCATGGACAACGTGGTCACCAGCACCATCGCCTACGAGGGCGACGCCAAGTGGCGCGAGTACGAAGGTGGCGTCAACGACTGGCTGACCCAAAGCCGCCGCGCCAGCGACATCGCACAAAGCAAGGGTCAAAAAGGCGCGAAAGCCTTTAACTACGAGCGTGAGCAGCTAGCAAAACAGGAGCAGCTCATAGCCAGTGCAACGCCGACAACGCAGGCTGCCAGCCCGGCTGCGCCGCCGGCCAAAGCGCGCAAACTCAGCTTCAAGGAGCAGCGCGAACTCGACGGCCTGCCTGACGCCATCGCTGCACTGGAAGCCGAGCAGAGAGCCATCACCCAGACCCTGGCCGACGGCACCCTCTACGCCACCGACAACACCCGCGCCATCACTCTGGCCAGCCGCAGTGCGCAGATTGATGACGAACTGATGACGGCGCTGGAGCGGTGGGAAGCTTTGGGCAAACCGGGTTAGAAGCAATGAAGCTGGCACTTTGGAAGCATCGGCTTGCCACAAGTGCCAATTTTCTCGTGCTCATGTCCGCTTTGGTGGCATGGTG
>CAJBVC010000826.1 GCA_903958915.1 uncultured beta proteobacterium | reverse complement strand
GCCTCCGGCACCGAGCTGCGCATTCAGTCTTACCAGGGCCTGCACGACATCGTGTGCGCACCTTACTTTTCAGGCGAAGAGTCCTGGGCCGTCCTCGGCTACCCCGGCCCGCGCGCGGTCTGATTTTTTAAAGTACACCCCATGAGCAATATTCCCGATCCCATCCTGGAAGGCCTGAAACGCGGCTGGAAGGTCCTTGGCGGCAAGCACGCCCCTCTGCCAGAGCGCATCACCTGCGACGTCGCCATCATCGGCTCGGGTGCGGGCGCCGGCATCACCGCCGAACTCCTGACAAAGGCCGGGCTCAACGTTGTTATCGTGGAAGAAGGGCAGCTCAAGACCAGCTCGGACTTCAAACAGCGCGAGCCCGAGGCCTATGCCTCGCTTTACCAGGAATCAGCCGGACGCAAGACCAAGGACAAGGGCATCACCATCCTTCAAGGGCGCAGCGTCGGCGGCACCACCACCGTCAACTGGACCAGCTCGTTTCGCACGCCACCCGACACACTCAAATTCTGGCAAGACAAGTTTGGCCTGAAGGACTACAGCGTCGAAGCGCTGGCACCCTACTTCCAGCAAGCGCAAACCCGCCTCAACATCACCCCTTGGGCGGTTCCGCCCAACGAGAACAATGAGCTGTTGCGCCGCGGCGCAGCCAAGCTGGGCATTGCCTGCGAAGTGATTCCGCGCAACGTCAAGGGCTGCTACAACCTGGGCTCCTGCGGCATGGGCTGCCCGACCAACGCCAAGCAATCGATGCTGGTGACCACCATCCCATTTGCACTGGACCACGGTGCGACACTGCTGGTGGAAACACGCGTCGAGCAATTGAAGATCGAGGGTGGACGCATCACCGGCATGCAATGCATTGCCGTAAAACCCAATGCAGCCCCCGTCAATACTGCGGGACCTGCTACAACTATCGTAGCAAAGCACTATGTGCTGGCCGGTGGTGCCATCAACTCACCGGCGCTGCTGCTGCGATCCAAGTCACCGGACCCGCACAAGCTGCTGGGCAAGCGTACCTTCCTGCACCCGGTCGCCATTTCGGCGGCAGTTATGAAGGACACCGTTGCGGCATGGACCGGTGCGCCGCAGTCCATTTATTCCGACCACTTCCTGTACACCCATCCGGTGGACGGCCCGATCGGCTACAAGCTCGAAGTCGGACCGCTGCACCCCGTGTTTTTTGGGGCCAACCTGCCGGGTTTTGGCGAAAAGCAGGCGGAGCTGTTCAGGCAATTTCCCAACGCCAACGTAATGGGGGCCCTCTTGCGCGATGGGTTTCACGACCAGTCCGTCGGTGGCAAGGTCGAACTGCGTTCCGATGGCTCGCCCCTGCTCGATTACCCGCTGACCGACTTCGTGCTCGATGGTGCGCGCCGCTCCATGCTGGCCATGGCGCAGATTCAGTTCGAGGCCGGCGCCAAAACGGTCTATCCCGGCCATGAAATGGCCGAAGGCACCAGCACCTGGGCCGCGACCAAGGCCGCGATCGAGGCCTTGCCGATGAAACCCCTGCTAACCAAGATCGGCAGCTTCCACGTCATGGGCGGCTGCGGCCTGGCGCCTGACGAAAAAATGGGCGTCACCCGCCCCGACGGCGTGCATTGGCAACTGGAAAATCTGTCCATCCACGACGGCTCGATCTTCCCCACCAGCATCGGTGCTAACCCGCAGCTGTCGATTTACGGCAATGTGAATCGCCTGGCGCAGGGGCTGGCCAAGCGGCTTACCGGCAAGGATGTGGCGCTGGCATAGTCAAGTCGCTATAAATACCATAGTTGCTTGTGCATATAACACGGGGGCTACAGGGCTTTTTGCCTTAAAGCCAGTAGCGCACCCAGCCACAGCGCCACCGCAGAGAACACCCGTCCGCGGGCCAGGCCGCCCGGGCCGTCGGCAATCCAGCCAACGATGGTGGGCCCCACGATCTGACCCGCAGCAAACACGGTGGTAAAGGCGCTGATGCCCG
>CAJBVC010000825.1 GCA_903958915.1 uncultured beta proteobacterium | reverse complement strand
GTACAGCAGCCAACTGCGCCCTGCCGGGGATGCTTGCAGCCCTACGGTGGTGGCGGTGACCGTCGTCACCTGCAGCGGCAACTTGCGGTCTATGGCTTCAAACGCGCCGGGCTCGCTGGGCGTCATCTTGACGATGAGCAAGGGAACTGCGCTAGCGGGTGGGGCCAGTCGCGCATCCACCTGCAGCGCCACCATCACCTCGGCCGGGCTGGTCTCCAGGATGTCGCCAGACAGTTGCATCAATTGGGGCAGGGAGCGCAGCGGCACGCCCGAGCAGGCAGCCAGGAGGGAGAGCAGCAAAAGACCAGAAAGGAAGCGTTTCATGGTGAGATCGGTGAAGTCAATGAAGTTCTTAGTCGAGCACAGCCGCAACCAGGCGGATGCCCAGCGTCCACAAATCGACGTCGGCGCCTGTGGACAGCAAGGTACCGCGCTGCGCCTGCGCCTCGCGCGCTGCTTTCTGCCGATCGCGCTCAATCATGATCAGGGCATCGGCGAGTTCTGGTGCCTTGACTGCGCTGGGCGTGGTGACTGCCCGGGCGTAGCCCTGCAGCGCGCGCTCCACGGCGGTGGGGTCGAGTAACGAAAATGCCGAGCGGCAGTGCGGGCAGGCGTGGTCTTTGCGTATATCCACCGGCGCGCCGCAGCTACCGCAGTGAATGACGGTCACACGCTGGGCAATGTCATCAATCTCCGGTTTGGTGAGCTGGCGCACGAAGCCCTTTTCGATCATGAAAGACGAAAACGTGGCAAATCGGCCGTCACGGTTGGGGCAACGGTAGGTGATGTAACGGCCACTGCGCACCACATCGAAACCCTGCGCCAACGCGGTGTTGCAACGCGGGCACTGCACCTTCTGTGCCAGTGGCAGGCGCGCTGTGTCGCGCCGTTCATGCAATACGCGAAACAGCTCTGCCACTGCGGCCGGGGCCAGCTTGAGGTTTTCCTGCGGATCAAACCAGATGCCATGGCAGGCAAAGCACAGATCCAGGTCGACCGTGCCCCCGCCCACGCGTGCCAGACAAAGCCGCTCCATCGCGCTGCGGCAGGATGGGCAGGGAACGAATGCGGAGGTTGTCATGTGCAGATGCCCAGCGTTGACTAGCGCAGCAGCACCGATTCGATAAAGCGCACCATGGTGTAGAAACGGAAGTCGGCGTTTTCCTTGCGAACAAAGCCGTGTCCTTCGTTGTCGGCACGCAGGTACCAGACCGGCGTACCGTTGGCGCGCGCGCGTTCGACGATCTGCTCAGCTTCGGTGACCGGCACGCGCGGGTCATTCTTGCCCTGGATCACCAGCAGAGGCTTGGTGATCTTGTGGGCATTTGTCAATGGGGAAATCTTTTCCAGAAATGCACGCATGGCAGGATCGCGCTCATCGCCATACTCGGCGCGCCGAAGGTCGCGCCGGTAGCTTTCGGTGCTATTAAGGAACGTTACAAAGTTGGAGATACCCACCGTATCGATCGCTCCGGCAATGCGGTCGGCATAGTGCGTGCTAACGGCAAGGCTCATATAGCCGCCGTAGCTGCCCCCACTCACCATGACCCGCGAGGCATCCAGATTGGGTTGCGTTGCGATCCAGTCGAGCAGGGCGCCAATGTCCTTGACCGAATCCTCGCGCAGGATCCCATCATCCAGCGTCAAAAACGTTTTGCCAAAGCCGCGCGAACCCCTGACGTTTGGTTGAACAATGGCAATGCCCAGTTCGTTCAAAAAATAGTTGGAGCGATTCATGAAACCGATCTTGGACTGCCCCTCCGGGCCACCATGAATGTCGATCAGGACCGGACGCTTGCCCTTGAACTGCGCGGGCGGCTCGCTCAGCAGTCCGCTGATGGTGCGGCCATCAAAACTCTTCCACCGAACTATTTCCTGGCCGACAAAACGGGTCATGTCCACGCCTGCAGGTGCGTAGGCCTGGGTCCACTGTTCCACCCGCCCATTGGTGACATCCAGAGTCCACAGCTGACTCGGTCCGTGGGCGCTGTTGAGGGAGAAGGCCAGTTCCGGATGCGCGCGGTGAAAGTTGGTCGAACCGACACTGCCATTGGGGATCTTCGGCGGGGCAAGTTCTTTCAGGGTGTTGCCATCAAAGAGTCGAAGTTCGTCGCGCCCGTCCACGTTGAACTGCAAGGCCATCCAGCGACCATCCTCGGTGGCTGAGCCGCCCGCAACATCCCAAGGGATGTGTGCGCTGATTCTTGCGATGGCTCCGGAGGTCAGGTCCAGGCGCATGGCTTCGCTGAACTCGCCTGCGCGGTTGCTTGTGAAAAACAGTGTTTTGCCGTCCAGCGAAAAGTCGACTGAGAAGTGCGCTGCTTTCACTGTCTCCCCGGCAGTGGGCAACACCTGACGGCGTTCGCCGCTGGCGAGGTTTAGTAACCACACCTGAGACTCATTGGCCGACAGGTAGCGTGTGAGGGCCAGCTGACGGTCATCACGGGAAACGCCAGTACCCCACCAGCCGCCACCGGGAAGCTCGGCCACCTTGCGGCGTGACTGCGGCTGCAGCGGGTCCATCAACCAGAAGGTTGTAGTGACGTCCGCCCGTCGTCCGCCCTGGGCGGTGCGGTCCAGTGGTTGTGACGTGTAGAGCAGCTCACTGCGGCCATGCAGCCAAGTGAGGGCGTTGTGGCGCTCATCCGGGTTTGTCAGCAAAGTGGTCTGCCGTGAAGCCAGGTCCAGTCGGAAAAGTTGTGCCGCCTCGTTGCCGCCGCTGGAGCGCTCGAACACCAGATAACTGCCGGTGCGCGGCTCAAAGGTGGCCGAGGTCACGGGCTCCGTCGCATTGGTCAACTGCTCCGGCGTTGCGAGCGGTGACTTGATGAGGTACAGCTGCGTCAGCGTATCGTCGGCCTTACGGTGTGCCACCACCATCTGGCGCTGTTGCGGATGCCAGTCGACAAAAGAATGACCGCGAAAGTCGGCGTAGTTGGCGACGCGATCGACCAGTGTTTGCGGTATGGGCGGAATGCCCTGTGTAAACAGGTTGGCATTGGGCGCAAAAACGGTGGCAGGTGCGGGCGGCGAAGCCGGAGAATTGGCGCAGCCGGCGAGCGCTGCAGCCGCCAAAAATAGGGTTGTTATCCGATAGAGGTGCATTCGATGTCTCTGGTAGTGACAAAACAATTTAGCAGGTCCGGCAGTGGCGGCGCTGATATCCGCCGCATTATCACTGCGAGGACAGGCAGAATACGCTTCTCATGAACACAGGCCACACGCGGTTTTCTCGCAACCTCTGGACGACAGTGGCGCTGCTGTTCGCCCTGGTGATTGCCGTTGTGCTCTACATGGTTCTGGAACAACGGG
>CAJBVC010000824.1 GCA_903958915.1 uncultured beta proteobacterium | reverse complement strand
TGCCTTGTCTGATCTGACGGTCAACAAAGGCGAATGATTATGTAGAGAATTCATCGTGCTTAACACCCGCAGTTCATAGGGAAAAAACAAGTTCGGAACAGATATCTCCGCATAACTGAGTCATCTACATAATGACCAACAGCGGGCATTCTGAGCTTGTGTGCAAAACAGGAGGCACATAAACATCTTGCGCATGGTGACCTTCCCATTCCAAAAGACCAAGCGTGCAAACTGTCGACATCCGAAAAAAATGCTCGACATTTTGCGCACAAGTTACTGGGATGTCAAAGGATGTACGACTACGTCACCAGGTTCCCGCACTTGACTGATGTCAACACATTTGACCGAGCTACTTCAGCAACGCTGTGTGCCCCATTGCATCGGTAAATGAGACAACCAGTTCGGCGGGATCGAGTGCGAACGTGCCACTTGGTAACTCCTTGCGAATGCGAGTGGCATGGCTACCAAAAGACATGTCGACCGCCCCATGCACGGAAGTGCCCACGACAATCTTTGCAGTAAGGGCAAACGCAATTTGCGCCTCCAGCTCCTTCTTTTCTGCCAGTGACTGCCCCCACACTTGAATTGCATGCTGGCGCGAGGCCTGAATGCGGGGCAGCATGCCTTTCGGGTCTTTGGCCGCTATCACCTGCTTGATGAGCTTCTCTAGCGCTTCTTCCGCTTCTTTCTCATGGGCGATGCGCTTTTCCAATGCAGCATAGCTGGCCATTAATTCGGCATTGGATCCGACAGAAACCTTGGTCACCGTGCCCTTGGACGACCCCAGCAACGGCACGCTCAAGAGCATCATGGAAGTTGCCGATCCACCCACCAACCGTGCCTTGCCTGGGTTCTCGGCACCGATCAAAATCTGGTTAAGTGAGGTTAACTCGCAGTCCATGGCCATATCGGCAATTGACAGCACTGTGCCAGCTTGAATCTGCACTGCCTGTGCAAACTTGGCACTGAATGCACCGCCGGCGCGCAACTTGGCATGGGCAATCACACCACCTGCAATCCGTATGTCACCACCGGCCTCCAGCACACCACCATCCACCATACCGGCAACCACAATGTCTCCGCTGGCCTGGACCGTCATACCTGCAACCACGTCTCCCTTGACCTGCACGGAGCCCTCGAAATGGATGTTGCCGGACGCCATATTTACTTCAGCGACCTGCAGCACTGGTTCAACCATCACGCCGCCGTGGGTGCGCACAGGTTGCCCGGTCAGTGTTGCCACCAAAAGATTGGGGTCGCTGACATCGCATTGGGCGCCGGCAAGTTGCGATGCAAATGACTCATCGCGGCCGGGCTTGGCGGGAAGGGTTCGCCCTCGAACAGTGCGCCCCGGGTTGCCAAACGTTGCTGGATGGCGTCGCATGAGGGGCATACCAGCAGAGACCACTTCAATCGCGCCGTGCTCCCGATAATCGATCAATCCATTTTCATCGACCTTGGGGGCCCGGTCGGCGGTGTGGGGTATGAGTTCTTCGAACCGCGCGTCTTCTCCGTCCTGCGGCATCGTTCCCCTGGCAATTGGCACTGCACTGCACGCACCCTGATCACAGGCGTGCAGCATGGCAGTATCGTCTATGCCAAAGAGTACACCTGCCTCTGTCAATGCCTGAATGATGTCCCCGACCGTGGCGACCCTGCCGCCACGCGCTGCGACAATGCTGATTTCAGCCGCCATGTCATCTTTGGCAATCCGGACTTGGATTTGGGCGTCGCACCGTTGCGCCACCTGGATGACAAATGGATCGGGCTTGCCATTGCAGTGCTGTACAGCGGTCGCGATTGCTCCATCATCAAGGATGCAACCAGCGTTTTCGAAGTCAGCCAACAGTGCCCGAAGACCGAGTTCGTCAACGGGTTGTCGAGCGCGATTTGGCTGGCCCCGCAGAAATACTTGCCCATTGGTCTCGACGATGGAAATATCAGGTAAGTCCATGAAGATATCGCTGGCTAGCGTGCGCCCTTTTTTTCAATGCTTCCACCATACCACTTTGGCGGAACACCAAAGCAGATTGAAGTACACATCAGCTTTGTGGCGAGCAAATCACCTATCAAGTGTATGTCGTGACGGTCTACGGCCACACAAATCAACTCGCAACTAAGCGGTTATTTGCATAATGTGATGCCTCTCATTTCCCCTTGCAATCCGCCGTCGATTGCCTATAGTTGCGTTACAAGGAACCGATGCCTGTTGTCACTGACACCAGCTAGTTTCCTGTGAAAGGCGGTACATATAGAACCTTTTCAAGTCCTCCTCACCCATCAACCGGTGCTACTCTGACCGGAATACGTTACTGGCTAGTAACGAAAAGAGCTACAGGAATGTGGCAAACGTGCAGGCCCTGCGATCCTCGTGGGGCTTTTGCGTTTCTGGGTGAAAGTGACCGGGGCCATGGTGGGACAGTTCCTTGTGCCGTGGGCAATGAAAGGGTCTCGGTGAACTCTTGTGGGTACGCCCGCTGCGTTGGCACGGTCTCCCTTTCACACCTTAGGCGCTCATCGTCGGTCCGTCCTGTGGGAGGTAAAGCTTCACAAAATTACCTCCGGCATTCTTGGCTTCATACATCGCGCGGTCACCCAAACGCAGCAAATCCTCCTTGGTCTGTGCCTGGTCTGGGTAAATCGCAATGCCAATGCTCGCTGAGGCTAGCAACGTGATCCCACTGTGCGTGACAACTGGCTGCTCAAGGGCCGTGCGAATCTTCTCAGCTACGGCAAGCGCATCCTCGTTGGATTGCAGATCCGGCAGAAGCACCAAGAACTCATCCCCGCCCACACGCGCAGCCGTGTCGGAGGCACGCAGACTGCTCTCAATTCGCCTTGCCACCGTTTGCAGCATCCAGTCACCAGTTTCATGCCCGTAGGAATCGTTGATCGGCTTGAATTTATCCAGATCAATGAACATCAAGGCAAGGGACGACTTTTCGCGTTGTGCCCGTGTCAGCGATTGACCCAGGCGGTCATTGAACAACCGGCGATTGGGCAATTGGGTCAGGGTATCGAAAAACGCCAATTGAGAAACTTCGTTTTCCAGCCGCTTGCGCTCAGTGATGTCACGCAGTGCGGCTACGTAATGGGTGACCTGCTCCGTGCGGTCCTTTATGGCGGTAATGGTGATTTGCTCGGGGTAGACCTCACCGTCTTTACGTCGGCTCCAAATCTCGCCATGCCATACGCCGGCTGTACTAATTGCCGTCCACATGGACGCGTAGAAACTTGCATCGTGCCGACCTGATTGCAAGATCCGTGGAGTCTTGCCAATCACCTCTTCGACAGCGTAGCCAGAGATTTGGGTAAATGCATCATTCACACGCAAAATCTTGCTATCGGCATCGGTCACGATCATGCCGTCTTGCGACTCAAAGGCAATGGCCGCAATGTGCAATTCCAATTCGGCGAGCTTTCGTTCAGAAATGTCGCGCGATACACCCAGAAAATTGACAAATTCGCCAGCTTCATTCTGCATGGCAGAGAGATTCACTTCGGTCCAAAGGGTGCCACCTTGCTTGCAGGGTTGCTCCAACTCTGCGCGAAAGTTCGGGACGGGTTGTTTCGCCTGAATGGCCGCCAATGCACGACTCATACCCGCTTGGGCAATCTTGGCGCTATCCGGTGTCAGCGCTTCGTTCAGCGTTTGCTGCATCGCTTCGGCCACCGTATAGCCCCGCAGCCGCTCTACGGACGGACTGACGTAGGTGTTGCACCCATTGACGTCCATTGTCCAAATGACGTCGGACGCGTTATCGGCCAGCAAGCGGTGGCGCTCTTCTGACGCTCGCAGGGCATTTCGAGCTTCCTGGCTTGCCGCCAATGCAGCCTGAAGTTGACGGTTCTTGCGCAAAATGTAAAGAGCAATGAGGATGGCCAGTGTCAGCAATACAAGCAACACATAGACGCGGGTCCAGTCAATGCCTTGCTGTATGTTGACCGCGACGTGTTTGTTTGAAATGGCTTCCCGCTCCTGCGGCGTGATGGTTTTCACACCTTTATCCAAAATGTCCCTTAAGACGGTTTCGTCTTTCAAAACACCCATTCGCAGTTGATTGGTGTATTCGGGGATCTGTCCGGAAATTTTTAGATTAAAAAGGCCTTCCTTTTTAATCGCATCGGCCGCCACGATCAGCGAGCGAATGGTCAGGTCGGCTTGGCGTTCGGAGACCAGCTTCATGGCTTCCGGTTCGCTGGCGGTCAGCACCACACCCAAATTGGGGAAATCACGACGCACACGTTCTTCCACCATGGTGCCGCGTGGCAGGGCTATGCGTTCCCCTTTGAGCCCTTTCAGATCCCCGATGAAGGCATGCTCTTCGCGGGTAATGATGATGTTGGGATCGAAGAAGATTGGGGCGGTAAAAATCAGCCAGGCGTCGCGGGCTGGTGTCTGGTTAAGGAAGCTCATGACTTGGCAGCGTTTGGCCTTGGAGGCCGCCAAACTCTCTTCCCAGTCTTTGACTGGTAGAAGGTCAATTTGCAACCCCACACGCTGGGCGACCAGTTGAACCAAATCGGCGGCAATGCCTTCGTGGTTGCCTTGTGTGTTGATGCGTTCAAAAGGTGCCCAGTCCGGGTCGACGCACATCTTTATGCCGCTTGACTGAGCGATGTAGGCCTGTTCAATGGGGGTGAACTCAATCTCAGGGTTAGGGGCGCTGGCTATGCCAAAACAACTGAAAGCCAATATGAAAATGGTGACTATCGTTTTCAGCGAAAAAGCAATTTGGGTTTGGCGATGCATGTGGGCCATGTTAAACTGAACCCACCATCAGTTGTCTGCGGGGTCAGTGGGCTTTTCGACGAAGAGGTCGGAGGATGCCGAACTTCCAGCAAGCTGACGTTCCTGATTGCCCGCGGCAATGCCGGATTACAAAACTCCCGACACCCGACATACAGCTTTGACTATCTGTTCCGGAGAATTTTGACTGAAGCCAGGGGGCTGACAGCGGGTCTACATTTGACCGATCTGCTTGCCCGTAAACCTGCCATTGAAACCGGGGCTCTACAGACCCATTGGTTGTCGTGACGGTGACGATTGCCCCGAGAGTATTATGCTGCCCAACCCTTCGTCCAAGTAATCGAATTCTTTAGCCATGGCTGGTTTCTTGTGATCAACGCTTGTGGAATTATTGGCGGACGCATTTGCAACGCTCTGGTCGTCTTGGTGTGCGCGTGGGTTGCGCTGTTTCATACCAACGCCGACAGCGCCTCTCTGGACAAGGTGCGATTGCAACTCAAGTGGTACCACCAATTCCAGTTTGCCGGCTATTACGCCGCGCTGTCTCAGGGTTTCTTTGCGGACGAAGGCCTTGATGTCGAGATCATCGAAGGTGCCCCAGACAAGTCACCCGAAAGAATGGTTCTGGAGAATAAGGCGGAATTCGGTGTGCACGACGGTGCAGATCTGACCTTTCAGCGTTTGCAAGGTTTGCCCGTCGTCGCCGTGGCAGCCATATTCCAGCATTCACCATATGTAATCGTTTCAAAGCAGGGCTTACGCCATCCGTCAGATTTGGTTGGGCGCAAGGTGCTGATTACCCAGGAACAGGGTTCTGCACAAATCCTTGCGATGTTTCGCCGCGAAGGAATCAAGGTCAACAGCACTTTGGATGAGACGCCTGTGCGGTTTGCACCGCATACATGGAACGTTGCGGATTTGATCGAAGAGCGCGCTGACGCCATGACGGCGTATCTCACCGAGGTACCGCGCTTCAAGAGACAGCACGGCTTTGTACCAGCAGTGCTCAATCCGCTTGACTATGGGATCGACTTCTACGGCGATACCTTATTCACCAGTGATGCTTTTCTCAAAGCCAAACCTGAGGTCGTGGAGCGATTTCGCCGCGCCAGTATTAAGGGTTGGCAATTCGCCATGGCCAATACGGAGGCCATGGCAGACTTGATTCAGACACTTGACTCGATACGCCAGCCTAAACCAGATCGGCAAGCACTCTTAGATGAAGCGCAAGCCATGAACAACATTGTGCTGCCCAAACTAGTTGAGATGGGAAACATGAACGATGGCCGCTGGGAGCAAATGGCCAAGACCTACCTAGAACTCGGCATGGTTAATTCCATCAAGAATCTGGACGGATTCACCTACGAAGTAGATTTCCATCGCAGGGATACTCAAAGGCAGCTTCGGGCTCTGGGGGGCATCGCACTTGGCATTGCGCTATTAGCTGGTGGAAGCCTAATATGGGTTCGCCTCTTGCGATCGCAGGTGCTTTTGCGTACAAAAGAACTCACCGATGAAATTGCACAACGCAAGCAGATTGAGTACGAACTAAGAGACTCAAAGTCCCTGACCGAGGCGATTGTTGAAAACATTCCGCTCATGGTATTTGTGAAGGATGCGGCAGAGTTGAGGTTCGTCGCTTTCAATCGGGCCGGTGAGGAACTCATCGGCTACGAGCGCAAGGACCTCCTTGGCAAAAATGACCAGGACTTTTTTCCGCCTGAGCAGGCAGCACATTTCATGGGAAAGGACCGCGAAGTTCTCGATGGAGATGTACAAGTTCAGGACATCCCAGAAGAGCCCATCCAGACCGCAAAGAGGGGGATTCGGTTACTTCATACCCGCAAGGTGCGCATCAGAGGCGGTGACGGTGACACGAAATACCTGCTGGGAATCTCGGAAGACATCACAGAGCGAAAGTTAGACGAAGAAAGCCGACGCGAACAGCACGAGCTATTGCAGGCGATATTGACGACGGCGCTGGATGGTTACTGGTTAACCGATGCGAAGGGCAAGCTGTTGGATGTGAACGATGCGGTTTGCTCCATGCTGGGGTATACACGACAGGAGGCGCTCCAATTGAACGTGTCAGACATTGATGTGGTCGACACTCAGCAAGAAATTGACAGGCGAATTCAGCACATCCAACGTCATGGTGGTGATCTGTTTGAATCTCGACACCGCCGCAAGGATGGCTCCATCATTGATGTTGAGGTTTCAGTCAGTCATTTGCCCATGAAAGACTCGTTCTCCGTATTTGTTCGGGACATCACGCAACGCAAGCAAGCTGACACCAAACTTCAACTCGCCGCCAGCGTCTTCGAGCACGCGCGCGAAGGCATCCTAATCACTGATGCACATGGGGCTATCGTTGATATAAACGAGACCTTTACGGACATCACTGGCTACAGCCGCGCTGAAGCAATCGGCCAGAACCCGCGTATCCTCAAGTCCGGGCGCCAGGATAAGGGCTTCTATGGAGCCATGTGGAACTCCTTGACAGTGCAAGGGCACTGGAGTGGCGAAATCTGGAACCGCCGCAAGAACGGAGAAATATACGCCGAACTGCTCACAATTAGCGCGGTCCGAGATGTGCATGGTAAGACGCGGCAGTATGTGGCATTGTTCTCTGATATCACCGCCATCAAGGAACACCAAGACCAGTTAGAGCACATTGCCCGCTTCGATTCGCTTACCAATCTGCCCAACCGCCTGCTGCTCGCTGACCGCCTGCAACAGGCCATGGCACAGGCGCAGCGACGCGGTCAACAGGTAGCGGTGGCTTATCTGGACCTCGATGGATTCAAGGGCGTCAACGACCGCTACGGCCATGATTTAGGGGACCAGCTCCTCATGCATCTGGCCACGGCGATGAAAGAGACGCTGAGAGAAGGAGACTCCCTGGCCCGGCTCGGTGGCGATGAGTTTGTGGCCGTGCTGATCGATTTGGATGGCGTTGAGAGCTGCGTGCCGATGTTGATCCGACTCCTTGGCGCAGTCGCTGTGCCGGTCACATTAGGCGAGATTGTCCTGCACGGCTCGGCCAGCATCGGAGTGACGTTCTACCCACAAGCTGACGAAGTGGAGGCCGATCAGCTTTTGCGCCAGGCCGACCAGGCGATGTACCAGGCCAAGCTTGCGGGCAAGAACCGCTACCACGTCTTCGATGCCGTGCATGACAGCAGCGTGCGGGTCCACCACGAAAGTCTGGAGCGCATTCGTCTGGCATTGGAAAGGCGTGAGTTCGTGTTGCATTACCAGCCCAAAGTCAATATGCACAGCGGCAAGGTCATCGGTGCGGAGGCACTCATCCGCTGGCAGCATCCTGAGAAGGGACTGTTGGCGCCGGGAACATTCCTGCCAGTGATCGAAGGGCACGCGCTGGCGGTGGAATTGGGCGAGTGGGTGATTGACACGGCGCTGACCCAAATCGAAGTGTGGCGCACGGCGGGTCTCGATCTGTCAGTCAGCGTCAACATTGGCGCACGCCAGTTGCAGCAAGGCGATTTTGTACACCGTCTCCAAGCAATCTTGGCACAGCACCCCCTGGTGAAACCAACCAGCCTAGAGCTTGAGGTGCTGGAAACCAGTGCTCTGGAAGATATGGCGAAGGTATCCCAGGTGATCGAGGACTGTAACCAACTAGGTGTGATATTTGCGCTGGATGATTTTGGTACTGGATACTCGTCGCTGACATACCTCAAGCGCCTGCATGTGGCGCAGCTCAAGATTGACCAGAGCTTCGTGCGTGACATGCTCGACGATCCTGATGACCTGGCAATTCTGGAGGGAGTTATAGGACTGGCCGCCGCGTTCAAACGCGAGGTGATTGCAGAAGGGGTCGAGACGGTGGCGCACGGTACCGCATTGTTGCAACTGGGCTGTGCCCTGGCGCAAGGTTATGGCATTGCCAGACCCATGCCAGCCAACCAGTTACCGGCTTGGGTCGCTACCTGGCGGCCAGATGCGGCTTGGTGTGCGGCACCGAATTTCGGTGAGACGTCGCGGCCTACGAAAGAATAGGTTCTGCAAAGGTGGCATTCCGGATCGTCGGGTTAGCTGCATAAGCGCCCCACAGAGAGAAAGGGCAATTTCGCTCGTTGAATGACCGTTACCGATTTTTGAGTCAACTCTACGACCGGTATCGAGAACAAACGTGGCCGTCTCTTGTTGGTCATTATGTAGATGACTCAGTTATGCGGAGATATCTGTTCCGAACTTGTTTTTTCCCTATGAACTGCGGGTGTTAAGCACGATGAATTCTCTACATAATCATTCGCCTTTGTTGACCGTCAGATCAGACAAGGCA
>CAJBVC010000823.1 GCA_903958915.1 uncultured beta proteobacterium | reverse complement strand
GCCGATGGCGAAGTCATCATGGTCGAGAACCCGTCCAAGATGCCTGATCAGGGTAGGCTGGAGGAGATTCGGGAGCCCATCGTGACTGTGCATCTCTACATGCCGCAAGAGTACGTAGGCGTGGTGATGACGCTGGCCAACCAGAAGCGTGGCGTGCAGATGAACATGGCCTACAAGGGTCGGCAAGTGGTGCTGACCTATGACATGCCACTGGGCGAGATCGTGCTGGACTTTTTTGACAAGCTCAAGAGTGTCAGCCGCGGTTACGCCTCGATGGACTACGTGTTCAAGGAATACCGTGCATCGGACGTAGTGAAGGTCGACATCCTGCTCAACGGCGAGCGGGTCGATGCACTGTCGATCATCGTGCACCGCAGCCAAAGCCAGTACCGTGGACGCGCCGTGGTCGCCAAAATGCGCGAGATCATCTCCAGGCAGATGTACGACGTGGCCATCCAGGCGGCCATCGGCGCCAACATCATCGCCCGTGAGACAATCAAGGCGCTGCGCAAGAACGTTCTGGCCAAGTGCTACGGCGGCGACATTTCGCGCAAGAAAAAACTCCTCGAGAAACAAAAAGCAGGCAAGAAACGCATGAAACAGATTGGCACTGTGGAGGTGCCCCAAGAGGCCTTCCTCGCTATTTTGCAGGTGGAAGATTGATGCAGTTAATTACCTCTGCCGTACTCGCTGCGTTCGTGCTCTATGCCGGGTCCTGGTATTTCGGTGTCATTGACGGCAACTTTGCATTGTTGCTGTTCATGGCGTCGGTGGTTACAGGAATTTACTGGCTCGCGGAGCGGTTCTACTTCTTGCCACAGCGAATTCAGGCTGCTGCTGCGCTGGAGGCCAACGATAGCAAGCGCCGAGCAGAGCTCATCAAGATGGGCATCAACCAGGTCGATGGCAATATCGCTGAAGCCCGGGCCAAGTTGTTGGCCCAGCCCTGGTGGCTGGATTGGACGGCGGGGTTGTTTCCCGTGATCATCGCGGTATTCTTCCTGCGTTCATTTCTGTTTGAGCCCTTCAAGATTCCATCGGGCTCCATGGTCCCCACCCTGCTGGTGGGGGATCTGATACTGGTCAACAAGTTCACTTACGGCTTGCGCCTGCCAGTGCTCAATACCAAAATAACCGAAGGCGCGCCACCGCAGCGCGGAGATGTGATGGTGTTTCGCTACCCCCCTAAACCAAGTCTCGACTACATCAAGAGGGTGGTTGGGTTGCCGGGAGACACTGTGGCTTACCTGAACAAACGCCTGACAGTCAACGGGCAGCCGGTACCCACGGCGACGTTGCCAGAGTTCTTCGATGAAGACCACATGCGGTACTTCAAGCAATTTGAAGAGACCATCGGAGACAAGAAACACAGGTTGCTCAACGACGATGACCGCCCCGCCTTCGTGCCAGGTGCCGAACAGTTCGCCGGACGTGACCAGTGCAGCTACACCGTGGAAGGTGTGACGTGCAAAGTGCCGCAAGGGCACTATTTCATGATGGGCGACAATCGCGACAATTCGCTCGATTCGCGCTTCTGGGGTTTCGTTCCCGAAAAAAATATCGTCGGCAAAGCCTTTTTTGTCTGGATGAATTTTGGTAGTCTCAAGCGCATCGGATCATTTGATTGATAGGGGAAACAGCATGACAGTGCAACGCAAATCTCGGCAACGTGGCATTTCTTTTATTGGCCTGGTGTTCACAGGGTCGGTATTGGCGATGGCCGGCGTGGTCGCAGCGCAGGTATTCCCGACGGTACTGGAATACCAGGCCGTTACCAAAGCAATCAACAAGGCAGCGGCTGCTGAGGGAGCTACTGTCGCCGACATTCGCATGACCTTTGACAAGGCCGCCGCGGTGGACGACATCAAGTCCATCTCAGGCAAAGACATCATCGTGACCAAGGAAGCCGACAAGGTGGTGGTGAGCTTCGAGTACCAGCGCGAAATTCATCTGTTTGGCCCCGCATTCCTCACGCTCAAGTACGCCGGTCGCACCAAGTAACGTGACCGCTGGCCTGGTGGAGTTGCAGCGTCGCCTGCAGCATGAATTCTCCAACGCCGCCCTGCTGGGCCAGGCCCTGACTCACCGCAGTTTTTCTTCCGACCACTATGAGCGCCTGGAGTTTCTGGGTGATTCCGTGCTGAATTTGGCAGTATCCGATCTGTTGTATGACCGCCTGGGGTCGCTGCCCGAAGGCGATTTGTCACGTGTGCGAGCGAATCTCGTCAAGCAGGACACCCTGCACCAGCTTGCGATAGAACTGGGACTGCCAGAGTTGCTGCGGCTGGGGGAGGGGGAGGTCCGGTCCGGTGGCCAGAAACGCCCATCGATTCTGGCCGATGCGCTGGAGGCGGTGATTGGAGCGGTTTATCTGGATGGTGGTTTTGCCAAGGCGCAAGCGCTGGTGCACCGCCTGTTCAAGGCGGTAGAAATCAACCCCCAGATGGAAGCCATCGGCAAGGACCCCAAAACCGAATTGCAGGAATGGCTGCAGGGGCGCAAGATGAAGCTGCCGGTGTACACGGTGGTCGGCACCCTGGGCGCGGCGCACAAACAGAGCTTCGACGTTGAATGCGAAATTACAGAGCTGCGCCTGGCCGAGCGCGGCATAGGCGGCTCGCGCCGATCCGGCGAGCAGGCTGCCGCTGCCGCCATGTTGCAGACGCTCAAAGCCAGAACCCCATGAAAAATACTCCTAAAAAGATAGCTGCTCACGCAGACCCTGTAAGCGCTGCATGCCAAAATGAACCACAAGAAGATCTGGACAGCATGCTGGAAGGGCTGCTAAAGAGCACGCCCAGACTCGCCCAACCGGCAGTCCCTGCAGAGGGGCAACGCTGTGGCCTGGTGGCGATTGTGGGCAAGCCCAATGTAGGCAAGTCCACCTTGCTCAATGCCCTTGTGGGCCAGAAGATCAGCATCACCTCGCGCAAGGCGCAAACCACGCGCCATCGCATCACCGGCATGCACACGCGCGGGGCAACCCAGTTTGTGTTTGTCGATACGCCCGGCTTTCAGACCCTGCACGCCAACGCGCTCAACAAGTCGCTGAACAAGACGGTTCAGGGTGCAGTAGCCGATGTGGACCTGATCCTCTTTGTGGTGGAAGCCGGCAGCTTCACGCCGGCCGATGCACGGGTGCTGGCGCTCTTGGGAAAAGACATTCCGACCCTTTTGATCGCTAACAAGCTCGACAATGTGCACCGGCGTGGTGACATTGCACCGTGGTTGCAAACCATGCAGGGCAAGCACGCCTTTGCCGAGTTCGTGCCCATGTCCGCCAAGAGCGCGAAAGACGTTGAGCGCTTGCTCGGTATCTGCGAGAAGTTCCTGCCCGAGCAGGCCTGGTGGTATGCCGAAGACGAACTCACCGACCGTAGTGAGAAATTTTTGGCCAGCGAACTGGTGCGCGAGAAACTGTTCCGCCTGACCGGTGATGAACTGCCCTACACCTCCACGGTGGTGATCGACAAGTTCGAGGAAGAGCCGCCACAGAAAAAGGGCCAGAAGCGTCTGCTGCGCATCGCGGCCACGATCGTCGTCGAGCGCGATGGTCACAAAGCCATGGTGATTGGTGACAAAGGGGAGCGCATCAAACGCATCGGCATGGAAACCCGGGTCGAACTGGAGAAACTGGCCGATGCCAAGGTGTTTCTGGAGTTGTGGGTGAAGGTCCGCTCCGGTTGGGCCGACGACGAAGCACGGGTTCGTTCATTTGGGTATGAATAAGGCCCCCACGCTCCACCGCTGCGCGGGTCGCTGCCCCCCGAGGGGGCCGCATTTTGCCTTGGGGCGGCCCGGCGGCAAAACATTTCGCTGACACGTGGCGACCAGGCGTATCTCTGATGAGCCGGCGTATGTGCTGCATCGGTACGACTGGAGCGAGTCGAGTCTGATTCTGGAGGTCTTTACGCGCCACCACGGGCGTATTGCGTTGGTGGCCAAGGGGGCCAAACGGCCGAGTTCGAGCTTTCGCCCAGTGCTATTGCCCCTGCAACTGCTGCACCTTGCCTTTGGCGGTGAGGCCGAGATCCGCAGCCTCAAGAGTGCCGAGTGGCAAGGTGGGCACGTCATGCCCACTGGTGACGCGCTGCTATCAGGCTACTACCTCAATGAATTACTCTTGACCCTGCTGGCGCGGGACGATCCGCATCCGCCGCTTTTCGATATCTATGCCAATGTGGTGCGGGTGCTGGCCAGCGAACATGGAGAAGTGTTGCAAGCCGCCTTGCGCACCTTTGAGTTGCTCTTGTTGCGGGAGATCGGCCTGCTGCCCATGCTGGACCAGCAAACCATGACACTGGGCGCATTGGACACG
>CAJBVC010000822.1 GCA_903958915.1 uncultured beta proteobacterium | reverse complement strand
GCGCTGCTGCATGGTGTTACCGGGTACCCATTCAAAATGGGTTTCGGTGCGGGAGGGACGGCTGGTGCATTTTTCAACCTACATGACCGGTGAACTGTTTGCCATGCTGTGCCAGCATTCGATCCTGGGCCGCCTGATGCCTGCTGACCGGGGCAGCACACGCGAGCCGGACGCGCCAGCGTTTGAACTGGGCCTTGCCCAGGCGCAAAGCGGCCGCCCCGGAGACCTGACGCATCAGATTTTTGCCACCCGAACGCTGGGCCTCACCGGTCGCCTGCAGCCCGCAGCGTTGGCAGACTATCTCTCGGGCCTGTTGATCGGCAGCGAGCTCGTTTCAGGCATGGCCCGCCTGCGTGAAATGGAAGCGATGCCGCTGGTCCTGATCGGCGAACCCGCTCTATGCAAGCGCTATGCCAATGCGCTGCGCACCTTCGGTCAACCCGTCGCGGCGGTACTTGGGAACACCGCAGCGCAGGGGTTGTGGAATTTTGCAGTCGCTGCCGGTCTGCTCCCCGCTGCACGTTGATTTTTGCCGGAGAACGCATGACGCACCCCATCCCATTGATTGAGCGCTTTGCCGCAGCGCAATCGGCGCTGCCCCTGGTGGCCATCCTGCGAGGTATCGGGCCGCACGAGGCGGTCGACATCGGTGTGTGCCTGGCGGAGGCGGGTTTTCGTCTGATCGAGGTACCGCTCAATTCGCCCGATCCTCTCTCCAGTATCGCGGCGCTGCGCCAGGCACTGCCTGTCGAGGTTCTGGTGGGCGCTGGCACCGTGCTGGAACTCGCGCAGGTCAAGCAACTTTGCGAGTGTGGCGCCGACCTCGCAGTGATGCCGCATACGGACCCTGCTCTGATCCGAGCAGCCAAAGCCGCAGGACTGGTATGTGTACCGGGAGTCGCCACGCCCACCGAAGCCTTTGCCGCGCTGGCAGCGGGCGCTGATGCGCTCAAGCTCTTTCCCGCTGAACTGGTGACACCGGCTGTCGTCAAGGCGATGCGTGCGGTGTTGCCTAAAGGATGCGGTCTACTGCCCGTGGGGGGCATCACGCCAGAATCCATGAAACCCTATGTGGACGCAGGAGCCACCGGCTTTGGCCTCGGCTCGGCACTCTACAAGCCGGGGATGACGTTGGAAAACATCGCAGCGATGGCGCGCCAGTTTGTCACCGCGTGGCGGGCCATCCGACCAGGCTGACCGCCTCGTCATCACGCCGGTTTTTTTATGCCTTTTTGGCCTGTAGCGCCCGCTTTGCTTGCGTGACAAGCTATAAACTCCATAGCAGCAATACACTACGGCTACCTGCGAAAAGAGGCCCCACCGATGCCGAATGAATCCGCCCCCGCTGGTGTCCGACAGTTTCGCCAAGTCTTGCTGTGGCCCTTGCGCCTGATGCCGGTGCCTGGCTCCATGGGCCACCGCAGCAAACCCTGGGAACTCCTGGCCGGCATGGGCGAGGCCTCGCCATGGCGTGAGGTGGTCGATGAATACGCGAGCGACACTGGGCGTTTTCAGGAGCGCCATTACAACGAGTTTGTGAGTTTCCTGCCCTACGTGCAGCGTTTTCTGTATGGTGAAGGACGCAGCCCCCAAGGCACAACCGCGTTGGCCGGGTCCCCGATGCGGGTGTTTCGGCGCAGTGACGTGCGGTCCGTGCGCGCGGTTCCGCGTAAGGGCTCGGCGCCGGTGACGCTGGAGATCGTTCATATCGACCTCTATTTTTTTCTGGACCTCGACATGGTGCTGCTTAACGTCGAGGTCAAAGCCAGTGACCTGACGCTGGTGCAGGCGCAGGATCTGTTGTACCGCTTCGGGCGGGCCTACCCGGCGGGCTGGGATGCGGATGGTCATGCGCAAAATTGCCTCTTCAGCGCTGAGTGGCTGGGCCGGGATGGACAGGTGCTAGTGCAGTCCGATACCAGCCAGCCCGAGGTCTACATGGAGCATGTCAGCCAGCACCGCGCACCGCGCATTGCAGCGCATTGGGCCTGGCTGCTGGAACCCCTGGTGAGTGACCACTCCAAGCAAACGGGCGCCCTGCGCTACCGGCAAATCGAGTACTACCGCATGCCGCTGCTGGGCTACTTGGCCATTGACCAGCCGCGTGCGCTGAGCCGCGACGACTTCATCCGCCTCGGGCTGGTGATGGGTCCCACGATCTCGGCCCAGGACACCAGCCTGCCTTCCGCCGAACAGCATCTGGCCGAGTTTGAAGTGCGCTACTGCTACGACAGGTTCTGGACCGATACCGGAGCCGCACCTAACACCCGCTACATTTGCACCGGTCACACACTGCTGGTGCTGGGTGACGCCAACAGCCCATTTTTTGTCAACCACGAGCGCGGCGTGTTGTCGCAGTTCAGACACCAGCACTTTCTGTTGTTCCTCATCGCACACTTCCAGAAAGCAGCTTTGTTGATGTACTCGGACCGCATGGCCGAAGCACTGAAGAATCTCGATATCAGCGACGCAGATAGTGTGCGCCAGTTCAAGCGCACCATCCGTGCGTGCTTCGGCGGATTCCTGCGCTTCACGCACCGCTACTGGTTTCACGAAATTTCGGAACAGTCCCAGGTGCGCGCCCTGTTTCGTATGTGCTCCAACCATCTCGAACTCGACCCCCTGTATGCGGAAGTCAAGGAACGCATTGCCGACATGAACCAGTACCTGGAAACCGACAGCATGCGCCGCCAGGCCAACACCGTCGTGCGCCTCACG
>CAJBVC010000821.1 GCA_903958915.1 uncultured beta proteobacterium | reverse complement strand
TGCGGTACCAGCCACATCGAGCCGCTTTTGAGCTTGCCACCTTCGAGCACCTGGGACAGCGCCACAAAACCCAGCTCGGCGTTTCCCGTATGGACAAAGTTAAACGCCTGTCCAATGCTTTCCCCTTGCACCAGCTTGGGTGCCAAGACGCTGGTCAGCCCCAGGTACGCGATGGTTTGCATGGCGGCGTCACCATACGGCGCGGTTTTTGGATTGGCATAGGCGAGCTTGCGAAAACCGGCGCCTTTGAGAACCTCGCCCTTTGCGTCCACCAACGAGGCGTTCGCAGACCACAGCACCAGTTTGCCTCTGGCGTAGGTCAAGTTGCTGCCCGCTGTCGCAAGGCCGTCCTTTTCCAGCGCCAAGGGGACTTCGGTGTTGGCGGCCAGCAGCACATCAAATGGTGCCCCATTCTTGATTTGGGCGTAGAGCTTGCCAGTGGCACCCAACGTCACGCTCAGGGTGTGACCGGTGGTTTTTTCCAGCACTGCAGCGATGGCCTTGATGGGCTCGGCAAAGTTGGCTGCAACCGCAATTTGGGCTTGTGCGGCCATCGCGTGGGCGGGAGCCAATGCGGTCAGCGCGAAAGCGGCAAGCCACGGTTTCAATAAGTTCATGGGGCGTCCATGGGGCAGATAGTCGTTATTCCAAATTTGAATAGCGATAGTAACAAAGGTCAACAGTTACATGCCCAGTCAACCCCCAGACATTTGTCACCTGCACCGTTAAACTCCACGTGTGCGCCCTTCCGAAGCCCTTTCTCTGCATCGCACGCAAATCCGCGAGATTGCGTTGCGCCATCGCGTGAGCGCTGTGCGGGTGTTTGGCTCGGCGCTGCATGGTGACGATACGGCTGACAGCGATTTGGACCTGCTGGTTGAGCCCACCGCGCACACCACGCTGATGGACATTGGCGCTATCCGATTTGAATTAAAGCAGTTGCTTGGCATGGATGTGGATGTACTCACGCCCAACAGCTTGCCGGCCAGCTTTCGCGAGCAAGTGTTGCGCGAGGCCCTGGCCGTATGAGCCGTGCACACTCGCTGCGGGTAGCGGATTACCTGCAGCACATCCTGGAAGCCGTTGGCAACGTTCAGGAATACACCGTAGGCATGAGCTTGGCCGGTTTCATGGCAGACCGCAAAACCTGCGATGCTGTCATTCGGAATCTGGAAGTCATTGGCGAAGCTTGCAACAACATCGCCAGGAACCACCCCGACTTTGCAGCGCAACACTCCTCAGTACCCTGGGGCTTTGCATATGAAATGCGCAATGCCCTTGCGCACGGCTATTTCACAGTAGACCTTGCCATCGTGTGGCAAACCATACAGAACGATTTACCGTCGCTTCAAATGCAAGTGAGCGCCTTGCGCGCCTAAGTTGCTGCTTTTTTGGTAGCTGCATTCGCACATCCTGCGGGCACTGCAGCCCTATTTCTCTCATAGTCTGCGCATGCCCCACAGCAAGCACGACTACGTCAATGGGATCGAACATCAAATTTGCTATGCCAGAATGCCTGCATGAACGCAGACGACGGCGCCAACCTGACCCAGGCCCTGGGAGACCCGGTCAGCGACCGGCGGCTGGAAGTGTTGCGGCTGGTGGGGCAGTCCGGCTCTATCAGCCAGGCCGCGCGCGAGGTGGGCATCAGTTACAAGGCAGCCTGGCAGGCCATCGACACCTTGACCAATCTGAGCGGTGTGGCGTTGGTGGACCGCACCGTGGGCGGCAGCGGCGGCGGCGGTGCGCGCATCACGGCTCAGGGGCAAGAACTGCTTGCGCTGGCCGATGCGCTGGCGGCGGCGCGCCGCCAGGTGTTGTCGCGCCATGGCGCAAAGGCGGCGCTCGCGGGCGGCTTGGGACTGCGCACGAGCATGCGCAACCAGTTGCCCTGCACCGTGCTGCGCTGCGAGGCGCTTGCACCCGATGACCCGATGGCCTCGGTGACATTGCAAACACCGGGCGGCGCATTGCTGCAATCGAGCATCACCTGGGAAAGCGCCGACCTGCTGGGTCTGGCGCCCGGTCTGGCAGTGCTGGTGCTGTGCAAGGCCACCGCAGTGCACATTGGCGCAGTGGACACCACGCCATGTGCGCCAGAAAACTGTCAACTCATCGGTGGGGTGGAGCGTGTCACCTGCGGGCAGAGCAGCGACGAGGTGGTGCTGGCACTGGACGGTGGTGGCCACTGGGTGGGGTTTGCGACCCACCCGTTTGCCGTCGAAGTGGGGCAGCGCGCGATGGCCTGCATGGCAGCGTCTACGCTGGTGGTGGGGCTGGCAGGATAGAGGCAATGCATGGGCTAGACCCGTTTTCCCTGCGCATCGACCACTGCTTCGCCATCTTCCTTGGTGAATGCTCCCAACTGGGGGGTTGGCAGAATGTCCAAAACGGCCTCACTGGGTCGGCACAGTTTGGTGCCCAGCAGCGTG
>CAJBVC010000820.1 GCA_903958915.1 uncultured beta proteobacterium | reverse complement strand
TCGGGGATCGATCCGGTACCCGCAGCAATCTGGTTGCCCAGCATGTCACCCATCATGGGCGCTGCGCCTCGGTAGGGTGCGGATTGCAAATCCAGGCTGTACTTCTGCCCAATCACTTTGACCAAAAACTCCGGGACCGAGGCCGGAGCTGGCACACCTACAGTACTCTTGCCAGCGCTGTTGCTGCGGACCCAGGCCACGTACTCGGCGACTGACTTGGCCGGCGTGCTGCCCGAGAGAGCCAGCGCATTGACAAAGGTGGCAAACCCACCCACGGCGACAAAATCGCGCGCTGGGTCGAAGCCGGGGTTCTTCACCACCAGTGGCAGTATCGATACCGTATGGTCGTGCGAGAGAAACAACGTTGTGCCATCGGGCACCGCCGCCTTGAGCGCCTGCGCGGCAATCTGCCCGCCGGCACCGGCCTTGTTGTCCACCAGCACAGGCGTGCCCAGCACGTCTTTGAGTTTCTCGGCCAATGTGCGGGCAATGGCATCGGTGCCGCCACCGGGCGGAAAGCCGACCATCAGCTTGATGGGGCTGGTTTGGGGCTGGGCCGACGCTGCAAAACACAGTGCACTAAGCGCCACAACTGCGGCAAAGTGTCGTGTCCAGGTACGGCGCGAAGGGTTGTGCGATGCATGGTTCATAGGTGCTACTCTAACAAGCTTTCCATCGACGCCAAAGCCGTGGCATGATCAAAATTTGCAGGAGACTTTCATGATTTGGATGGCAACAAGTTCAACGTGTTCTGCATGGGCTGAAGCTTCACTCCGGTAAATCGGGTTGACATAGCATGCAAGCCGCCACCATCGCCTCCCACCGGTTCGGCTTTTCCGAGCCCAGCCTGGCACCGCTGCGTTCCGATCCCCGTGCCTGGGTTCTGGAACAGTTTCAACACCCAGGCGCTTTTGACACCAGTGGATTGATCGACAGCGTGCAAGCCTTGCTGCTCACCCGCGAGGTGCTCAGGGCCGCGCTGAGTGCCAAGCCGCCCGAAGGTGCCTCGGTGCCCAAGGACGAGTTGGGCGCGTTGACGCCCTCGCGCAAGGACCTGCGGCAAACCAATCTCAAGGGGCTGGCCCGGCGCTGGCAACACACCATTGAAACCCCGACGCCGGTGGCCGAGCGCTGGGTGCAGTTCTGGTCCAACCACTTCTGCGTGGCGGCCACCAAGGGCACCATGCTGGCACTGGTGTGGCCGCATGAGTACGAGGCGATCCGTCCGCACGCCTTTGGCAATTTCAAAGAATTGCTGCGCGCGGCCACCCTGCACCCGGCCATGCTGCTGTACCTGGACAACGCGCAATCCATGGGGCCAGCCTCCCGGGCTGGGGCGCGGCGAGAAAAAGGCCTGAATGAGAATCTCGCGCGCGAACTGCTGGAGTTGCACACCCTGGGTGTACAAGCCGGCTATACCCAGCAGGACGTCACGCAAACCGCCATGCTGCTGACCGGCTGGACCGTCAGCCAGCAAACCGGTGGCAAGGCCGACTTTGTGCCCGCCCTGCACCAGCCCGGCAGCAAAGTGATTCTCGGAAAAACCTACCGCGAAGGCCCCGAGGCGCTGGACCAGTTGCTGACCGACCTGTCACGTCACCCGCAATGTGCGCGCTTCATGGCCACCAAGCTGTGTCGCCACTTCGTGACCGATGATCCGCCCCCGGCCCTGGTGCAGGCCGTCGCAGAGCGCTTTATTGCCACCGACGGCGATTTGGTGGCCACCGCCCGCGCCCTGTTTGGGCATGATCTGGCCTGGAGCCCCGCACATCCGCCCAAGTTCAAACGGCCCGAGGAACTGGTCCTCTCGGCCCACCGGATGCTCAAGCTTCCCGTGCGTGGCTTGGAGCAAAACGTCGCGGCCGTGCAGGCCATGGGCCAGGCCCTGGGCCGCACGCCGTCCCCGCAAGGCTGGCCAGACCGTGCACAGGATTGGTTGTCGCCCGACGCCCTGCTGAAAAGGGTGCAATGGGCCGACCGTTTTGGTGAGGCCTACCGTGCCAGCGCCGATGCACGCGGCTTGATGCGCCTGGCCTTTGCCGATGACCTGGGCACCAGTACCACGCAGGCGATAGAACGCGCCGAAAGCGGCGCGCAAGCCTTGTCCCTGGCGCTGGCCAGCCCTGAATTCTTGCGGAGATAAATCGTGACCCATTCCCCTTTTAGTGGGCCAACCCGCCTGTCGCGCCGCTCGGGCCTGCGCACACTTGCCGGTGCCTTGGTGCTGGCTTCGACAATGCCTGCACGCCTGGCGTTTGCGGCGAGTGCGACTGGCAAGAGCGATGGCGACCAGCGCCTGGTGGTTGTTCTGCTGCGCGGTGCGCTCGACGGTCTGGCAGCAGTGCCCGCGCCAGGCGACCCGGCTTGGGCAGACTTGCGCGGCACCGCTGAAGCTGCAGCGCGCGCCCAGGCGCTCAGCGCTGCCACCGCAGCGGGCAATGTCGCAGCCGTGGCTGCAGCGCAGGCACCTGCCCTGGTGCTCGATGGGACCTTTGCCTTGCACCCGGCCCTGGGCAACTTGCACCAGTGGTACCAGCAAAAGGAACTGCTGGTGGTGCATGCGGTGGCCAGCCACTACCGTGAGCGCTCGCACTTCGATGCCCAGCAACTGCTCGAAAGCGGTGGCGACCGCCCGTTTGCACAAAGCACCGGCTGGCTGG
>CAJBVC010000819.1 GCA_903958915.1 uncultured beta proteobacterium | reverse complement strand
TCCCGTGGTCGCCAATGGCGACATTGACAGCCCCGAGAAGGCGCGTGACGTGCTGCGCCTGACCGGCGCCGATGCCGTCATGGTGGGGCGCGCAGCGCAGGGGCGGCCCTGGATATTTCGCGAGATTGCCCATTTTCTGGCAACGAGTACGCACCTGGCGCCGCCACTGGTCAGTGAAGTGAAGCGCCTTTTGCTGGAGCATTTGCACGACCATTACGACCTGTATGGCGAGTTTTTGGGCGTACGCTCGGCACGCAAGCACATTGGTTGGTATGTGCGTGCACTGCCAGGCGGTGAGGAGTTTCGGGGGCAGATGAACGCGCTGGAAAACAGCGCGGAACAGACTGCCGCAGTGGAGCAGTTTTTCGACAGCTTGAATGAACGCATGGACCGACTTCCCGCGCACTGTGAGGAAACGGCCACAACAAAAAAGGGGACAAACATGGTTGAGGTTGCAGTATGAGCAAGAAGCTCATCGAAGAATGTGTGCGCAACAGCCTGGAAGGCTATTTTCGGGATTTGCGCGGCACCGAGCCCGGTGGCTTGCATGACATGATCGTGCGCGTGGTGGAAAAGCCCCTGCTGGAGATCGTCATGAAGCAGGCCGACGACAACCAGTCCAGGGCGGCACAGTGGCTCGGCCTGAACCGCAACACCCTGCGCAAAAAACTGCTGGAACACAAGCTTATTCAATAGCCCGCCGGCTTTCGCGCGGTTGCCATGCCGCGCTGCAATTACTTCCTATCACAACATTTCACAGCCCTATGAACGCACTTATTTCAGTCTCTGACAAGACCGGTCTTCTCGAGCTCGCGCAAGCGCTGGCAGGCGCTGGCATCAAGCTGCTCTCTACGGGAGGCACCGCCAAACTGCTGGCAGACCATCAGATCTCCGTGACCGAAGTGGCAGAGATGACAGGCTTTCCCGAGATGCTCGATGGCCGTGTGAAAACCCTGCATCCACGCGTGCACGGTGGCTTGCTGGCGCGCCGCGATGTGCCCGCACACATGGCAGCGCTGGCTGAACACCACATCGACACCATCGACGTGCTGGTGGTCAATCTGTACCCGTTTGAAGCCACGGTGGCCAAAGCTGGCTGTACGCTGGAGGACGCGATCGAAAACATCGACATTGGTGGCCCGGCCATGGTGCGCAGCGCTGCCAAGAACTGGAAAGACGTTGCCGTGCTGACCGACCCAGCGCAATACGCGGGCGTCATTGCGGAACTGCAGGCCAATGGCTGCGTGTCGCAAAAGACCAAATTCGCTTTGTCAGTGGCCGCATTCAACCGCATCAGCCAGTACGACGGCGCCATCAGCGATTACCTGTCCGCGGTCCAAGTGAGCGATGTGGCGCCTGCAGGCGATGCGGCGCCTGCGCTCGCGCAATTCCCCGGCCAAACCAATGGGCGCTTCGTCAAATTGCAGGATTTGCGCTACGGCGAGAATTCCCACCAGAGCGCGGCACTCTACCGCGACCTGCATCCAGCCGCCGGTTCACTGGTAACAGCCAGGCAGTTGCAAGGCAAGGAACTCAGCTACAACAACATCGCCGATGCCGACGCGGCCTGGGAATGTGTCAAGGGGTTTGACACGGGAGCCGCAGCCGACCCTTCACGGCGCGCGGCCTGTGTCATCGTCAAACACGCCAACCCCT
>CAJBVC010000818.1 GCA_903958915.1 uncultured beta proteobacterium | reverse complement strand
TTCCATGGGTGGCTCAAACAGGACCGCTGACAAGAACAGGTAGCCGGCGCGAATCTGCTTGGTGACGATGGCCTTGGTTTCGTCCTTCAGGCCTGGGTAGTCACGCTCCATCACAGCCATGCAGATGGCCATGTGGCGGCCCTCGTCGCGGCCGATGTTGCGGAAACCTTCCTTGAAGACGGCTTCGCGGGAGTTGTCAAACATTTGTTTGAAGATGGTTGCCGCGGCAATTTCGCCCATGAGGAACGAACTGAACAACACCGCCAGATCGTACTTGGGTACCGCTTTCTTGTAGCCGGTCCAGTAGCGCGCGCCGTTGAAATAGAGCCACTTCACATTCTTTTGCAGGCGTTTGCCCAGTTCAGTCTTGGGCACGTAGGTAATGGGATCGGGGTGCCCCAGCAGCTTGGTGATGGCCAGGCCGCACATGATTTCGTGGTTCTGTTCATCGCGCGTGACCGAGAAGAAGCAACGGCGCACCAGATCTTCCTCGTGCACTTCGTAGGTCTTGATCAGTGCCTCCGCGAACACCGGGGGAGCTGATGCGTCAAACACCGACAGCAGACTCCACCAGTAGGCAATGGACTCACGTTCTTCCCAAGAATAGCTTTCCACGTCGAAGGTATCCCAGGGCAGTTGCTCGGGGTCCCAGTTCTCGCGCAGGGCCGCGTTCCAGACCTCCTGCAATTTGGCGGTCTTGTTTTCCCATGACAGGGGGTACACGTTGGGTTGTTCGATCTCCGGTGGGAGTTCCATCTTGTCTGAAAAACGCTCTGTATTGGTGGCCATGTGTTCTCCGGGTGTGGGTAGGTTGGGGGTCGGTTGAGCCATTGACGACAACCGTGGCGATATCATGGCACTAAAAAATGTGAAATGCAATGAATACTGTATCACGTAGATAAATATCTTCGACGTAACCTTGTCAATTTCGCGTAGTTTTCGAAAAATGTACGACTTAAGCAGTTGATATAAAACAATAAAACTGAAAAATCGAAATGTGTTTCGCATGATGTAATCTATTGCGGCAGCCATTGGAGATACACTAAAGCTAGATATTTAACGAAAGTTGTATCTTCTTGGTGCCAAGATGAATCCCCAATCCTGCCCCTAGGCAGAGTAGATCTATGCTGCACACGTGCTGCCAGCTGAACCCGGATGGCCGGATGCGATTTAATATTGGACACCGGGAACTGGCCCGATCACCGCTTTCCTGAACTGGAACCACCATGTCTGACTTGATTTTGCTGGGCGACGAGGCAGTGGCCCGCGCTGCCATTGACGCAGGTATCACGGCGGCCTACGCCTACCCTGGCACGCCTTCAACCGAGATTTATCAGGCGATCGAAGACCACGCCCGAAAACACAATTTACCCATTCGCGGCTTCTGGTCGACCAACGAGAAGGTGGCTCTGGAAGAAGGGGTCGGCGTCTCCTACGCGGGCTGTCGCGCCCTGGTGTCGATGAAGCATGTGGGGCTCAATGTTGCGGCCGACCCGTTCATGAACGTGGCGGTGTCGGGCGTACATGGGGGCCTGGTGATTGTGGTGGCCGATGACCCTTCCATGCACAGCTCCCAGAATGAGCAGGATTCACGCTACTTCGCTGACTTCGCCATGGTGCCCTGCCTGGAGCCCGCCAACCAACAGCAGTGCTACGACATGACCCGCGAGGCGTTCGAGTTGTCTGAACAACTCAAGGTTCCGGTGCTGCTGCGTCTGGTGACCCGGTTGGCCCACAGCCGCTCGCAGGTTCGGCTCGCGCCTGCGCGCCTACCCAACTCGCCACACTATGTTGAAGACCCGGCGCGGTTTACCCTGATTCCGGCCAATGCGCGGCGTGCCTATGCCCAACTCATCGACAAACAGTCCGCGTTGCAGTCCTATAGCGAGGCGCATCCGGTCAATGCCCTGACCATCCGGGGTGAAGGGCGTCAGGGGATCCTGGTCAGCGGCCTGGCCTGGAACTATTTGAACGAGGCATTGGGCGCACTGGTGGAGAACTACAACCTGCTGCGTATTGCCTCTTACCCGTTGCCGGTTAAGAAGATTCGCCAGTTGCTCGATGCGTCGAGTGAAATCTTCGTGGTTGAAGAGGGTTACCCGTTCATTGAGCGCTACATCAGCGCGTTGGGGTTGATGCGAGAGCGCCCCATCCGCGGCAAGCTGACAGGCGACCTGCCACGTATGGGTGAACTCAGCCAGGACGCGATCAAGCCCTGCTTTGGGCTGACGGTCGAGCCATCCCTGCAGTTGGCGGGCCTGTCCGACGTGCTGGTGGGCCGCCCGCCGCGGCTGTGCGACAAATGCCCCCACAGCGATGCCTACATCGCCATCAAGGAAGTCATCGCCGAACTCGGCGCGGGCGTTCGGGTGATGGGCGACATCGGTTGCTATTCACTGGGGTACCTGGAGCCCCACCAGGCGATCCACTCCTGCTTGTGCATGGGATCATCCATTGGCATGGCCATTGGCGCGGCGCATGCGGGCATGAACCCCTCGCTGTGCGTGATTGGGGACGGCACCTTTACCCATTCGGGTATGGCGCCGCTGCTCGACGCGGCGCGCGAGAACTCCAACATCAAGGTCTTCATTCTGGACAACAGCATCGTCGCCATGACTGGTGGCCAGCCCACCATGGCCACGGACGAAGAAGTCGTGGATCTGGTGGCGGGCCTGGGTGTGTCACGCAAGCACATCCGCATCGTCGAGCCCACTGCCCACAAGAAACAGCAAACCATCGCGACCATTCGCGAAGAGTTGGCGCACCAGGGTCTGTCGGTCATCGTGGCGCGGCGTGCATGTGTCACCTACGCCAAAGAAATCAAGGAGATCAAGGCGCATAAGCTCGAAGTTGCGGTGGTGAGCGCATGAACTTTGATCTGGTCATCGCCGGCGTCGGCGGGCAGGGTGTGCTGACCATTGCTGCGGTTCTTGACCGGGCTGCACATGAAGCCGGCCTCTATGTGAAGCAGTCCGAGGTGCATGGTATGGCGCAGCGCGGCGGTGCCGTGTCGGCTTTCGTGCGGATGTCCGACCAGCCCATTGCCAGCGACCTGATCGCGCGCGGGCGTGCCGGTTTGCTGCTGTCGGTCGAACCGCTCGAAGCCTTGCGCTATACCCACCTGCTCCAACCCGAGGGCTGGATTGTGAGCGACATCACGCCCATGCTCAATGTTCCCGACTATCCGGCCATGGAGCAGGTCTACAAGGTGCTGTACTCGGCGCCGCATCTGGTGGCCATTGATGCGACCCGGCTGGCGCAGAAGGCGGGCACCATCAAGGCACAGAACGTGGCCGTTCTGGGGGCTGCAGCAATGCATCTGCCCTTGCCGATCGAACTGATTGAAAACCAGATCCGCGCGCTGTTCGAGCGCAAGGGTGAGCGCATCGTCAATGCCAACATTCACGCCTTTCGCAAAGGGGACTCGGCCAGCCGATTCACCAGCGCACTGCTGGCGGCCGGCGTTGCCGGCGACCGGGTCGCGCGCGTGGTCTCACGCATTCATTTCCCACCGCATCCGGTGGGAGGAGAGCAGACGACGGCCTCGTGCCAACGCTTGCTCGGGCCCGACGGGCCAGAGTTCGTGGCCAGAGTGCTGGAGCACGACGAACTCGTTCGGCTGGAAACCCTGGAAGCGGTCACACCATGAAGGGCGACGCATCTTCAGCGCGCGACGGCGACAGCAAGAATGGCGTGCAGTCGCTTGAGATTGGCATGACCATCTTGCAGGCCATCAGCAGTGGCCACCGTTCGATGATGCTCAAGGACATTGCTGCAGCGGCCGACATGCCGGCCTCCAAAGTGCACCGCTACGTTGTGAGTCTGGTGCGCTCCGGCCTGGTCGAACAGGATCCGATGACTTCCCGCTACGATCTGGGCCCGTTCGCACTGAGCCTGGGGTTGGTGGCGGTGGACCGGCTGGACCGGGTCAAACTGGGCTTGACCACCATCGCCGATCTGCGCGACGAAATCAACCAGACCACGGCGCTGGCCATCTGGAGCGACAACGGCCCGGTGATCATCCGCTCTATGCGACCCTACCGTCCCATCACCGTCAATGTGGTGACCGGCACGGCGCTCCATCTGCTGACCTCGGCCAGCGGTCGGGTATTTGCGGCCTGGTTGCCCGATGGAACGACTCGGGCACTCATGGGGCGCGAGTTGGCCACCCTGGCACTGCCCGAAGAACTCAAATCGAGTCCCGGCATCCAAGCCATGCTCGGCCAGGTGCGTCAGGATGGCGTCTCGATTGTTTCCGACTACCACCTGGTTCCCGGCGTTTCCGCCGCCGCTGCACCGATCTTCAATTTCAAGAACGAAATCACCCTGTCGGTGCTGGCCATTGGCGTCAAGGGAATGATCGACCTGTCGCTTGATGGGCCGGTTGTTACCGCCCTTCGCCGCTCCGCGCAGACGCTGTCGTTGCGTTTGGGACACACCGGAAAACCCTGACCCGCGCGGCGCGATGCTGCAAACCAGACCGGCAGTGCGTGCAATTTGCTCCTAAATAAATAGCTTCTTACGCTTGCTCCATATGCATGAAGGCCATTTTTTGCCGAATTTTTCAGTGGTCTGTATTGCCTGAATGCAGATCTGGAAAAATATGAAAATGCTGATTGACAGAATCGATTCTATATTTCAGAATTTGCTTCACATTGCTGACGCTGCCCACTGGGTGAAGACAACAGGAGACAAGACATGCGCAAGGCCACGCCCTTTTGTGGGGGCAAACTTCCCGCCGTCGGGAGCGTCTGATGCTCGCGGAGTTTTTGCAATTTCTCTTTTCAGGCATTACGGTGGGGGCCACCTATGCCCTGGCAGCGCTGGGCTTCACGCTGATTTACAACGCCAGCAACGTCATCAACTTTGCCCAGGGTGAGTTCATCATGCTCGGCGGCATGTTGGCGGTCTATTTCACCCAGGCCGGTCTGCCGATGCCGATTGCCCTGGTGCTGGCCATTGTGGTGCCGGCGATCGTGGGTGTGGTGTTGGAGAAAGTGGCCATCGAGCCCGTCAAGGGTGCCGAGTCGGTCACGCTGATCATCATCACCATCGGCGCCTCGCTGGTGATTCGCGGTCTGATCCAGGTCTGGTTGGGCAAGAACACCTTCAGCCTGCCGGCATTCTCGGGCGACGTGCCGCTGCAATTCCTGGGTGCGACGCTGATGCCGCAAAGCCTGTGGGTTCTTGGCGTTACAGCGGTGGTCGTGCTGGCACTCTGGTACTTTTTCAACCGCACCCTGCACGGCAAGGCCATGCTGGCCACATCGTACAACCGGGTCGCCGCTGAGTTGGTGGGCATCAACACCAACTGGGTGCTGTTTCTGAGTTTTGCCATGTCGGCCGCACTGGGCGCGCTGGGCGGCATTCTGGTCACGCCGATCACGCTTACGTCCTACGACGTGGGCATCATGCTCGGGCTCAAAGGCTTCGTGGCCGCTGTGGTCGGTGGTTTGGGCAATGGTTTGGGTGCCGTACTGGGAGGCTTGCTGGTCGGCATTCTCGAGGCGATGGGGGCTGGTTACATCTCGTCGTCTTACAAGGACGCAATGCCGTTCGTGCTGATTCTCTTGATTCTGTTCTTCATGCCGCGCGGTCTGTTTGGCGGCAAGTCGACGGACCGGGTCTGACCATGGCAAAGCAACAGTTTGTCGGTCTCTACATCCTGATGGCTATCCTCGCGGCACTGCCCTTGGTGCTGCCCAACAGCTTTTATGTGGACCTGGCCATCCGCATGGCGATCAATGCGGTCATTGTCCTGGGGCTCAATTTGCTGATTGGTTTTGCCGGTCAGATCAGCCTGGGCCATGCCGGCTTTCTGGGCATTGGCGCCTACGCCACTGCCGCGTTGCCCACCCACTTCGGCTGGCATCCGCTGCTGGCCATGGGCGCCGGTGCCGTGGCGGCGGGCGTGCTGGCGGCGGTGGTTGCGCGGCCCATCTTCAAACTCAAAGGCCACTACTTGGCGATGGCCACCTTGGGTCTGGGCATCATCATCAATATTGTGGTGCGCAACGAAGCCGCCTGGACCGGCGGACCCGACGGCATGCCTGTGCCGTCGATGTCCATCGCCGGTTTCGAGATTTCGGGCGACAAGCACTGGTACTGGATCGTGGCCGCCTTGCTGTGCATCAGCGTCTGGGCGTCGCTCAATCTGATCGACTCGCCGTTTGGTCGGGCACTGCGCGCGCTGCACGGATCCGAGGTGGCCTCCAAGGTGGTAGGCGTGGACATCGTGCGCTACAAGGTCGCCATCTTTGTGTTGTCGGCGGTATTTGCCAGCCTGATGGGTAGCGTGACGGCGCACTATGTCGGCTTTGTCACACCCAACCTGGCCGACTTTTTTCATTCGATTGAACTGGTCACCATGGTGGTTATCGGCGGCATGGCCTCGGTCTACGGCTCGGTGCTCGGTGCCGTGCTCCTGACCGCCCTGCCCCAGGCACTGACCTCGTTTGAAGGTTGGGAAACCGTGGCATTTGGCACCATCCTTATGCTGTGCATGATTTTTCTGCCCAAAGGGCTGGTGCCCACGCTCCACGCCAAATGGGGCAAGGGGGAATAAGCATGGCACTGTTGGAAGTCAAAGACCTGTCGATCCACTTCGGTGGTGTCAAGGCCGTGCAAAACGTCAGTTTCAGCATCGATGCAGGCATTGTCTATGCGGTCATCGGCCCCAATGGCGCCGGCAAAACGACCTTGTTTAACCTGATTACCGGCATCTACACCCCCACCACGGGCAGCATCACGCTTGACGGTGAATCCATTGTCGGCAAAAGCCCGGATGAACTCGCCCGCAGAGGCGTAGCCCGCACGTTTCAGAACCTGCAGATCTGCATGAACATGACGGCCATCGAAAACGTCATGGTGGGTGCGCACCTGCGACTGGACCGCAACCTCCTCAAAGCCGCTCTGCGCTGGCCCGCGCTGAAGGCGCGTGACCGCGAACTGCATGCGGAATCGGCCGAGTTGATGCACTTTGTCGGATTGGATGCCTTCATTGGGTCGCGCGCCGACAGCATGCCTTACGGTGCCCTGAAGCGCCTCGAAATTGCCCGGGCGCTGGCGATGAAGCCAAGGCTAATTTTTCTGGACGAACCGGCGGCGGGTCTGAACCCGAAGGAGACCATCGAAGTGGACGCACTGGTGCGCAAAGTGGCCGATTCCGGCGTGACGGTGGTGCTGGTGGAGCACGACATGAAGATGGTGATGAACCTGTCAGACCGAATTCTGGTGCTGGACTACGGCAAGAAACTGACCGAGGGTAGCGGCTTGGAAGTTCGCAACAACCCCGACGTCATCGCTGCCTACCTGGGCGCTCACGCCTGAAAGAGCCGCACCATGGACGCATTGCGCATCATCAGTGAAGACCACAACAACCTGTGGCGTTTGGCGACCAGCGTCGACCAGTTGGCGGCCGATATGGAAAGCGGCGAACCACTCGACGTCGGCTTCTTTGGCTCCATCTTTGATTACCTCGAGCAGTTTGTTGAGCGGTCGCACCACCCCAAGGAAGACGATTTCCTGTTTCGCCTGTTGCGCCTTCGCAGCCCCGAGTCGGCCGCAATATTGGACGCACTGCAGGCCGACCACCGGGCCGGTCCCGACCGTCTGACCATTTTGCGTGACAGTCTTGCCGCGGCGGCCAACGGACAACTGGCACTGACCACCCTTTCGCAACAATTGCGTACCTACACCGCAGGTCTGAAGGCCCACATCCTGAAGGAAGAAAAGCAGGTGCTGCCACTGGCGCGCACTGCATTGCAAAAAGAAGACTGGGACGAAATCAACCATGCCTTCCTGGATGCCAACGACCCGGTGTTCGGTGCGCAGGCACAAGCCGAGTTTCGTGCGCTGTACCACCGCATCGTTACGCTGGCACCCGAGTCGGTGGGCCTGGGCGGACACAGCGCGGGCAACCTCCCTGCCACGGCGCCGATCGAAGCGGAAGTGCTGCTGCGCGTTCAGGGCATGGAAAGTTGCTATGGCCGGATCAAGGCACTCAAGGGCATCAGCCTGACAGTGCGCCGAGGCGAGACGGTGGCGCTGGTGGGTGCCAATGGGGCGGGCAAGACCACATTCTTGCGCACGCTCTCGGGCGTGCAGCCCATGAGTGCCGGCGCTATCCATTTTGATGGCGAAGACATCAGCAAGCTGCGTTCGGACAAGCGCATGCGCCGCGGCATTTGCCAAAGCCCTGAGGGGCGCCAGGTATTTGGCCCGCTGTCGATCGAAGACAACCTGCGCCTGGGTGCCTATACGCAGCCCAAACACCAGGTGGAAGGCGACATGGAAAAGATCTTCACCATGTTTCCCGTCCTCAAGGAAAAACGCCACCTGCCTGCAGGCACCCTGTCGGGCGGGCAGCAGCAGATGCTGGCCATCGGGCGCGCCCTCATGGGGCGGCCGCGCATGCTGCTGCTCGATGAGCCGTCCATGGGACTGGCCCCCTTGCTGGTGCAGGAAGTCTTTGAAGTCATCAAAACCCTCAAGAGCCAGGGCATGACCATTTTGCTGGTGGAGCAGAACGCGCTGGCCGCACTGGACATTGCCGATCGGGGCTACGTACTAGAGACGGGCACCGTCACCTTGACCGGAACGGGCCAGGAGTTGATCAGCAACGAACAGGTGCGCGCCGCGTACCTCGGCATGTAACACCAACAGAAGGAAATCAGTGAGCAAGAAATTCGCATCCCAAGCCGATCTGGAGGTCAAAAAGACCACCTTCGCCCAACTCTCAGCGCACTGCTGGGCCTACACCGCCGAGGGTGACCCCAATACCGGCGTCATCATCGGCGACGACGCCGTGCTGATCTGCGACGCACTGGCCACGCCGGTCATGGCACAAAGCCTGATCGCCGAAATCCGCAAGATCACCGACAAGCCGATCAAGTATGTGGTGCTGTCGCACTACCATGCGGTGCGGGTGCTCGGCGCCTCGGGTTACAAGGATGCCGGCATGCAGGAAATCATCGCCAGCCAGGGTACCTACGAGATGATCGTCGAGCGCGGTGCACAGGACATGCAGTCCGAATACGAACGCTTTCCGCGCCTTTTCAACGCGTTCGATTCCATCCCCAGCCTGACCTGGCCGACGCTCATATTTCAGGAGCAGCTTACGCTGTACCTGAGTGGCCTGGAGGTCAAAATCATGCATGTGGGGCCAGGCCACACCAAAGGCGACACGATCGTCTGGGTGCCCTCCGAAAAAGTGCTGTTCTCGGGTGACCTGATGGAAGCAGACGCCGCCTGCTACACGGGCGATGCCCAACTCGAAGAGTGGCCCGCCACGCACGACGCACTGGCTGCGCTCAAGCCCGAGAAGATCGTTCCCGGGCGCGGCCCCGCATT
>CAJBVC010000817.1 GCA_903958915.1 uncultured beta proteobacterium | reverse complement strand
TCGAGGTCAGTTTATCGGCACTTTGAAGAGTTCAACAATTCCCCAGGGACTCTTGCTCACTGACGACAAAATTTTGCAAAACTCAGCGTCTACCCGTGGATTCAAAGCGCGGCTCGCGTTGGTAATCCACATCGGCTCCGATGCTGCGTTTATTGTCGTCCAGGTCGTACCGTTGTAATTCGGGTATGCCGCGATTGCGGTCCTAGAGATTTGCGATCTGCTCGCTCACCCGTCGCAGCGCTATGGGCTCTGCTTACTCGATTCCCAGGTGCAGCGTGAACCGCTGCTTGGCTGTGGCCTTGGCGCCTAGTCGGGCATAGAAGCGCATGGCGTCGTGGTTCCAATCCGGCGTTTGCCATTGCATCTCGGTACAGCCCTGGTCAATCGCAAATGCCTGCACTACGCGCATCAAGGCTTGCCCACAACCATGGCCGCGTGCACTGGGCGCAATGTACAGGCAGTCCAAGTGCGCAAAGCGCTGGCCACTCAAGGTGGCAAAGTCGAGCGTGACAGTGACGTAGCCTACCGCGAGGCCATCCTGCTCTAGCAGCCAAGCATGCAGTTGACGGCTGGCCAGCGCCATCTGCAAGCGCCGGACGTGGCCCAGCGCGTTGTATTGCTGTCGTTCATACTCGGCATGCGCTGCACACAGAGGTGCCAGCGCAGCGGCGTCCGCGGGAGTCGCCTCACGCACTAACTGTGAGTTGGCCCGCACTCAGCTGGCCAAGTGGTGTACGTCTGTGACCAGGGCAAAGCCTTCATCGATCCAGCCGGTGATGCCGCCAACCATGATCTTGACGGGTCGTCCGAGATTGGCAAGTGCAATGGCAGCCTTGGCCGCACCGTTGCAATGGGGGCCAGCGCAATACGTAACAAACAGCGTATCAGCTGGATAGGCGGCCAACTTGGACGCAATGATTTTGCCGCGCAAGAGGTTGATGGCACTCGGCACGTGTCCTTTTGCATAGGATTCCGGGCTGCGCACATCGAGGATGACGAAACCAGGGTTGCCAGACGCAATTGCGTCATGGGTATCCCAACAATCGGTTTCAAATTGAAACTCTGCTGAGAAATGGGCGATCGCCGATGCACTGTCTGCTGCGCGGTAGGCGAGTACGGAATTGGGTGCTGTTGTCATGGCATTGCTCTCAAGTTGATTGCGAGGTCGATAGGCTTTGCAGCCATGCAGCTACTGTAAAAGCATATGGCCTTATCATTAATACCAATATATTAATAGAGATAAGACCAATGAAGACTGCGCAGCCCAGTTTATGGATGGGTCTGATGGACACTTCAGAGCGCTCTGGCATGGGCCTGCGCGAGCGGCTGTGCTCGGCGCTGCGCAACGCCATGCGCGGCGGCACGCTCACGCAAGGCGCACGCTTGCCCGCCAGCCGCGTGCTGGCGCGAGACCTCGCGCTATCGCGCGTCACGGTCGAGGCTGCCTATACACAGCTGGAGGCCGAGGGCTATGTAGTGCGCCGCAGGGGCCAGGGCAGCTTTGTGGCAGTGCAAGCCAGCATTGCGCCTATCCAAGCCAAACGCCGCAGCGGAGCCAGCCCGTTGGTAGCAAACGCGCTGTTATCGCAGCGCGGACAAGGCATGGTAGACACAGGGGGTTGCATGGAGCCGATGCGACTGCAGGCATTTGCCGCTGGCAGCCCGGACCTGCGGGCCTTTCCTCAAACGCTGTGGCGTCAGCTCACCAACAAGCGCCTGCGTCTGTCCCCCGAGGCGCTGATGCGTTATGGCGATCCGCAGGGCCGGGAAGACTTGCGCGAGGCGATTGCGCAATACCTGGTGGCCTCCCGCGGTGTGCGCTGTACTGCGCGGCAAGTGTTGGTGCTCACCAGCTCACAGCAGGCACTGCAGCTGCTGGCGGCGCTGCTGTTGGATCTAGGCGACCGTGTGTGGCTGGAAGACCCCGGCTACCGTGGTGCGCGCACGGCCTTTGCCGCCAGTGGTGCCGAGTTGGTTCCACTACCCGTGGATGCACAAGGCCTAGCGTCTGACTTTACGCTGCCTGCACCCAGGCTCATCTATGTGACCCCGACACACCAGTACCCCACCGGACATACCCTGAGTTTGCAGCGACGCATGTCCCTGGTAGGTTACGCACAGAGCGTTGGCAGCTGGATTGTGGAGGACGACTACGACAGCGAGTTTTTGTACGATGCCCGCCCAACGCCGAGTCTGCAAGGCCTGGACGATGGCAATAGGGTGATCTACATCGGCACGTTTTCCAAGACCCTTTTTCCCTCTCTGCGCATTGCCTATGCGGTATTGCCCGAGGCGCTGGTGCAGCCCCTGGTGACAGCGCGCAGTGTGTACGACGGGCATGTGGCCCAGCTGGCGCAGGCGGTGACGGCAGACTTCATGGTGCAGGGGCACTTTGCCGCGCACCTTCGGCTCATGCGCCTGCTTTACCGCAGTCGGCGTGATTTGCTGCTGGAATTGATCGCCCGCAAGTTGCCGTGGGCAGTGCCGCTCAACGCCGCCGGGGGTCTGCAACTCAGCGTAATGCTGCCGCCCGGAACTGAGGCCAACTTGACCCATCAAGCGGCAGAGCGCGGTATCGCTACACCCAGCTTCAGCGCCCTTTACAGTCGCCCGGCAGCTGTTGATGGTTGGCTGCTTGGCTTTGCCGCGCTGTACCCGGCTGAGATAGACGCAGCTATGGTGCAACTGGCGAAACTAAAGCCACGCTAGGCCAGCGCAAACTCCACACCGGCACACACCGGCACACACCGGCACACACCGGCACACACCGCAGTCACCTGCGCGGCAATGCATTACTCGGGCGTGGCGTGGGTCCTGTCGGGGTAGGCCTCGGTGGTGCAGGTGTAGCGCGCCTGTAACGCTGGCGCACAGGTCGAGCTCGTTAATTGCATATTGGATAACGCCGTGCGCCACCACGGCCGAGCCGATGATCTCGTCCCCGTCATCGGCTGGGGCAATGTGGGTCACTCGCTGCACTGCGTCGATGATGGCTTGCTGGAAGGCGGGTTGGCGCAATCGCTCTGGCAAAACCCCAAGTAGCTGTGAAATACCGAAACCAGCCAAAATATTTTCGCAATAAAGTAACACTGAGTTGGGTGAGGGTCCCTCTGAACATCTCCTCCATCGCCAATAGCCTGTTCTGGGCATCCAGAAAAATCACGGCAAAAACCTCGTAGCTCCGCGCGGCGAGGTGCAGCTTCAAGTAGTGCTTGATGGTGTTGGGGTCGGCAAACACGGTGCGCTCTTTGAGTT
>CAJBVC010000816.1 GCA_903958915.1 uncultured beta proteobacterium | reverse complement strand
CTGCAAAACCCCTTTCCAGTCCACCCAAGACCTCGCCATGCGCTGCCAACTCGACGCCGGCGATCTCAAGGCCCTGGCCAGTGCGGACGCGCTGCTGTCGCTCAGCGGCCACCGTCGCCAGCAGGTCTGGGACGCATCAGCCCTGAAGCCCGCCCCCGAGTTGCTCAAAGGTGTGCCAACAGACGAAGAGGTGCTGCTGCTGCAACCGGCGCAGGAAGGTGAAGAAGTCATCTTCGATTACGCCTCACTTGGCCTTACTTTACGCTCCCACCCCTTGCAGATACTGCGTGAGCAGCTATCAAAAAAGAAGCTGCTCACGGCTGCTCAAATGCACGATTACCCCAGTGGCAGGTTGGTGCGAGCATGCGGCATCGTCACCATGCGACAGCGCCCACAGACCGCCAAGGGAGTGGTGTTTGTCACTCTGGAAGATGAAACCGGAAGCGTGAATGTGATCGTCTGGAGAGCGGTGAAAGAGCAGTTTCGCCACGAGGTCTACCAATCCCGCCTGCTGGCGGTCTACGGGGTGTGGCAGCGCGACGAGGAAAGCGGTGGCGAAGTGCGCCACGTGATTGCCAAGCGGCTGGTGGACCTCACGCACCTGCTCGGTGCATTGGCTACCACCAGTCGGGACTTTCATTGAGCGTGTGCCGTCAGTCCCCGGCGCGAATGCTGCCCACACCTTCTACTGACTTGGTCACGTGGACGGGGCGGCCGTAGTAGGTGAGCGAACCCACGCCCTCAAGTTTGGCCATCAGCGTGTTGCTGGCGCGTACCTTGGCCGAACCCACGCCCTGCAGCGTCACATGCACATACTGGGCGTCGAGCTCACGGGCGTTGAGCGACCCGACACCTTCGCCGTTCAACACAAAACGCTGCACCTTGCCGTCGGCATGCAGCGATCCCACGCCCTGGAAATTGAGCTGAAAGTTTTCGCCAGCGAGGTTGTGCAGTTCGGTGCGGCCTGCGCCCTCCATCCGGAACTTGGACAACTCGGGCACGCCAATGGAGATAGTGGTCCGGTCGCTGAATTTGAAGCCTTTCGAATCGGGCATGGAAATCACCAGCTCATTGCCCACCACCTTGGTCACCAGTTTGGCCAGCGCACCTTCGTCTCCGGACACCACTACCGATTGTT
Organism: uncultured beta proteobacterium; assembly: GCA_903958915.1. Taxonomy (GTDB): domain Bacteria; phylum Pseudomonadota; class Gammaproteobacteria; order Burkholderiales; family Burkholderiaceae_C; genus Allorhodoferax. Next base: position 942 of record CAJBVC010000816.1, on the reverse strand, counting down.
TTTGTCCGGCCGTTACTACCAGTCGGTACGCTCCCTGACTGGTAATAGCAGTGAATCCGGGCAGGTCGCGGGTTTCGTCGGCGGCGTAGCTCAACGGCGCAATGGCCAATAGCGCGGGTAGAAAAAATCGTCGCATCACTTACTCCTTCAACAGGGAACGGTCCCGTGGTTGTGAGGCTGCAGTGTCGGCGCAAGCGCGACAACCCACAACTCCAGTGCGATGAAAGGCATGAACGCCCTCCCGAAATGCGCAGATGGCCGACGAGTGCTTGCGCCCACAACTTTTACACGGCCTGGGAGTCTGGGCGGCAGAGGGTTCTGCGCAGGTAAAGGAGGAGCCTGCGCACCTGGCGGGGGACACGGAGCAGGGCCCTCTGCCGCCCAGACTCCTCTAGTTCACCACGCGCAGCAACCAGGAGCCCATGAGAAAAGTGACCCCTGCCAGCCATGGGCCCGGCCCGATGCGCCAGCGCGTCCAACGGCGTCCGCTCCAGGCTTCGTGTGCGAGTTGCACGCTGTGCACCGCGGCTATCACCAACAGGGGCAATAGTCCCGGGTTCGCCTGCCATGCGGCTGCCAGATTGCCCTCGACCAGTGCCGCACAGGCGCGGGTTCCCCCACACAGGGGGCAGGGTCGCCCGGTGAGTTGGCGAAAAGCACACAGGGGAACATCACCCAGCGCTACCAGTACCGGCGCGATTCCCAAAGCCAGTGGCCAACCCAGTACGAGGACCGAACGCCATTGGCGATCGGCAACGCTGAGTGACGCACTCTCAGGCATGGGTCAGTGCGGGCGTGTCCGTGCCGGTGATCTGTTGGGCCATGTGGTACATACCAATGACTGCAATGGGCATGGTCAGGATGACGCCCACGCCACAGAGAATGGTGCCCAGTGAACCGACGATGCCCAATACCAGGGAGCAGATGACAGTACCCAGCAGG
>CAJBVC010000815.1 GCA_903958915.1 uncultured beta proteobacterium | reverse complement strand
TCTGCTGGGTATTTTTGCCAGTATCGTTTTCGCCCTGCTGATGGTCTTCTTCCGAAACACCTATCTGGAGCTCTGGTCATTTACGTTGGCGGTCTTCCTGATGTCGATCTCCTCCCTGTTTTACATCCTGCTGGGGCAGTTCCTTTTCAGCAAAGTACTGCAACTGGTGCCGATCTCAGGCTACTCGAATGGAATGGATGCGTTTGTGTTTCTGGCCTTGCCGGCGATCCTTGGCGTCATCTCGCGGCTGGGCGGGGAGTCGATGTTCTACCGCACCATGTTTCTGGAAGAGATTGGCAAGGACTATGTGCGCACCGCTCGGTCCAAGGGGCTCTCCGAGCCAATCGTGCTGTTTCGCCACGTGTTGCGCAATGCGTTGTTACCGATTCTGACCAGTTCGGTGGCAGTGCTGCCGCTGCTGTTTATGGGCGCGCTGGTGATGGAGTCGTTCTTTGGCATACCGGGGCTGGGAAGCTATACGCTGGACGCCATTGGTTCCCAGGATTTCGCCATTGTGAGAGCCATGGTGTTTGTGGGGTCCGCCCTCTACATCATCGGTCTGATACTGACCGACATTTCTTATACCGTTGCGGACCCCCGCATCCGACTGGGTTGAGCCACCATGCCTAAATTTGTCTTTCTGGCATCGGACATCGCGCTATTTGCGTTGCTGGGTGTCTTTGCGCTGTATGTGTGGCATGCCCGCCGAACACCGAACCTGCGCCAGACCTGGCGCAACGTGTTGCACGATGCCCCGGCCATGTCGACGTCAGTCATCTTGGGTCTGTACCTGTTGATTGCCGTCGTCGATTCCCTCCACTTTCGGCCCTTGTTGCCGCCGGCGACCGATGCGCCCGCCGACGCCGCACCGGCGTACTCAACAAGGACTGTATCGGTGCTGGACCACCTTCTGAGCGAACGGCGTGACTCCAGGGAAAAAACCTATTCGGTGCCGCTGGGTGCTTATCAGTTCACCAAAGAAACCATGCTGGTCGATGGAAAGAGCGTGCGCGATTTTCCCCGCCTGAAGTTTGGTGGCGCACATCTGAAAGACCCCGAAGCCGAGTTGGTACCCGACCTATTGCAGCGCACCATAACCGGGATTGCCGGTGGCGGCATCGTAGCTTTGGGAGTGTGGCTTGGTGTAGCTGCACTGCGGGCAAGGTCGGTTGGGGTAAGCCTGAAGGCGTCTTTGCAGAGCATCGCGACGGCGCAGACCGACGTACCGTGGCGCGGCATGCTGATGACCGCCTCTTTTCTCGCACTATTGGGTGGATGGCTCGCTTCAGTCTGGCCCTATTACCACGTGTTTGGTACCGACCAGACGGGAAATGATGTCCTTTACCAGGGAATCAAGTCCATTCGCACGGCGGTGGTGTTGGGGTCACTGGCCGTTATAGCTACTTTGCCGTTTGCTATCGTTTTTGGCATTTTGGCGGGCTACTTCAAAAAGCGCGTGGACGACGGCATCATGTACTTCATCACCGTGTTGGCATCCATTCCGTCAGTGTTGTTACTTGCAGCGGTGGTACTGATGATCCAGGTTTTCGTCGACAAGAACGCGGCCTCGTTTGAGACCGGTCTCGAGCGGGCCGATATTCGTCTGTTCCTGCTGGCGGTCGTTCTTGGCATCACAGGTTGGACCAGTCTGGCCCGGTTATTGCGCGCTGAGACCATGAAGCTCACCGAGTTGGACTATGTGCAGGCGGCGCGCGCGTTTGGGGTGTCCCACTTCGACATCATGCGCCGGCATATTCTTCCCAACGTCATGCATGTCGTGCTGATTGTTGCGGTGCTTGAGTTCGCAGGAATTGTGTTGTACGAGGCTGTGCTCGCGTACGTGGGGTTGGGGGTAGACCCCAGCACCAACAGCTTCGGCGGCATGATCACGACGTCTAAAACAGAGCTGTCCCGTGACCCGACAGTGTGGTGGAACCTGATGGCCGGCTTCACCCTGATGGTCTCCTTGTTGCTTTCCATGCAGTTGTTCTCGCGCGCTGTCAACGAGGCATTTGATCCTCGTGCCCGTGCCTTCCGCGTTAAACGCGTCAAGGTGGGCGAGCCCAAAGTCGCCGCCACAGCGACACACTAGGAATTGTCATGCTGCAACTGGAAAATCTGACAACCGATATTGACTCTGATGGCGGCCTGGTGAGAGCCGTAGATGCGGTCAGTCTGACCATCGAGCGGGGCGAAACCTTTGCACTGGTGGGCGAGTCGGGCTGTGGCAAGTCCATGACAGCGATGTCCATTTTGCGTCTGTTGCCTGATGCAGGGC
>CAJBVC010000814.1 GCA_903958915.1 uncultured beta proteobacterium | reverse complement strand
GCAGGGTATCGGGATTGAATTGGTGATCCACGCGATCCCCAAAAAATACGCCGCTGACATCCAGATCACGAAGCCACCCCAGGTGCGGGAAGACACACCTTTCAAGCCGGCCTTTCTGGTGCCTGATCTGGACGCGGTGCGCTCGGCTGCCAAGGCAACAGGCGGTTATCTGAAACCCGCGGAGGCAGCCTGGCATATCCGGGGCAACGTTGTACTGGACGGTTGGGATCCCGAGGGCAATGTGGTGCAGTTCAAACAACGTGCCTGACGACGTTGTTCGGCCGTCGCTCTAGACCGACCGGCATGCAGGCCGCCTCCGGGGATGAGAATCCGGGTCATACGGGAGGTCGGTTCTTCCAGAAGGTGGCCAGGGCCATGCCTGCGACGATGTGCCAGATGCCCCACCAGGCCGTTACGATGGCCATGCCGCCAATGCCGCCGAAAAAATTGAAGATCAGCAGCAGGCCAAGCCCTGAATTCTGGATGCCCATCTCAAACGTAATCGCACGCCGGTCGCGTTCGGGCAGCCGTACCATCCACCCCAAAGCGTAGCCGGTGACGAACGCCATCAGGTTGTGCACAAAAACGGCGCCCACCACCATGTGGATGAATTCGACAAAGTGCGTCAGGTTGCTAGCCAGTGCACTGCCGATAAATGCCAGCAGGATCAGCAGCGACACAAACTTCATGGGCTTTTGAACTCTGCGGGTGAAACCTGGAAACTGCTTCGCCACCCACATGCCCAGAACCAGCGGCACACCGAGCAGCATGACGATCACCTCGAGCATGTCCCAGGGGCTCATGGCCACTTCCTTCATCAGCGCGGAGGTGAGGGGATGCAGGTTGCCCCAGAATGCAAAGTTCAGGGGAGTCATCAACAGGGCAACGACGGTAGACAAGGCGCTGATGCTGACAGACAGGGCCGTGTTGCCCCTGGAGTAGTGCACCATGAAGTTGGAGATGTGGCCGGCCGGGCAACTCGAGACCAGAATCATGCCCAGACCAATGCTGGGCTCAGGCTGCAGAATCGTCACCAGCACATAGGTCATGGCCGGAAACAGCAGGTGGTGGCCCAGCAGCCCGAGCGCCAGTGCCTTGGGGGTGCGCAGGGCCAACTTGAAGTCCTCTACCCGCAATTCGAGTGCAACGCCGAACATCACCAGGCCCAGCACGGCATTGAGCAACGTGAGCGTCTGCGGGTTGAAGCTTAAGTGAACCTGGTCAATGGGTGCCAAACGGTGTCTCCTGGTGTTGGTTGGCAACAGCACGGTGCGGCGCGTCCGACCCTTGCAATGGACTGGCGCAGTGGGTTGGCAAAGTGTGTTGGCAAAGTGTAGCGGCCAGCAGCACCTCCGCGATAATGCAGCATGCTGTTTCTACTCTCGCCCGCCAAGTCGCTCGACTACGAGGCTCCCATTCCCGACTGTGCGCACTCGGCACCTCTCTTTGTCAAACAGTCAAAAGCCCTGATTGATTTGTTGCGGCAGCAATCGCCCCAGCAAATTGCCAATCTCATGGATCTGAGCGACAAGCTGGCACTTCTTAACGTGGCACGTTATGCGGCGTGGTCGACGCGCGCCAGTCAGAAGAATGCCCGCCAGGCCGTGCTGGCGTTTGATGGCGATGTGTATGGCGGGCTAGGTGCACGCAGTCTGAGCGTAGATGATCTGGCCTGGGCGCAGGACCATGTATGCATACTAAGCGGCCTCTACGGCGTGCTGCGGCCGCTTGATCTGATGCAGCCCTATCGCCTGGAGATGGGAACGCAACTGGCCAATCCACAGGGCAAGGACCTCTACGCCTTTTGGGGCACACAGATTTCGGACTACCTCAACCAGCGCCTGCGCCGGGACATCAGCCCGGTGGTGGTCAACCTGGCGTCGAAGGAATACTTCAAGGCGGTCGACACCCGTGCGCTCAAAACACCGGTGGTGGAATGTGTGTTCCAGGAGTACCGGGGCGGTCAGTACAAGATCATCAGCTTCAACGCCAAACGTGCGCGGGGCATGATGGCACGCTTTGCCACGCAGCACCGGTTGATGCAACCGGAACAATTGCGCGCTTTTGATTCCGAGGGCTACGCCTGGACGGCAGCCGCGTCAGCCCCAGACCGGATGGTGTTTCGGCGCAAGGCAG
>CAJBVC010000813.1 GCA_903958915.1 uncultured beta proteobacterium | reverse complement strand
TCACGGCACACTCCTAGGGGTTCGTGCGCATGGGTGCGTTATGCAATCCCGTTGCGCCAATTCAATGGCCTCAAGGATGAGCGCTGCCGCAATCCGTAACCGTGCGCTGTCGCACGGTCAAACTGGTTACTACTAACGATTGACGTAATTTGATTTTGGCTTGGGTCATTTCCTGTGTGAGTTTGAACGACCGCTTCCTTGCGTTCCGGATGACAGGTCAGGGCACACTGCTCGCGCTCGGCAATGTCAGCAACCCGGCATTCTGATTTTCGAAGTCCGTTTGGGATGCCTTGTCGTCAGCGACTTTGCCCCGATCCCGCGAGGGCATCCAACTGGCCTTCGACTGGTTAAGTTTCCTGGTGCGGCGGCGTTCACAAACTAAAGTTGGCCCTACTTTTATGGTCAACTTGCTCGTAAAAACCCCGGTTTTGACCATTTCCGGCCTCCAACGGCCCCTCAAAAGTTGACCCTTGATGTCGCTCAAATCAGGAGCTGCACATAGCAAGGCGTCAGAGCGTTGGCCTTCGCGTCCACGTCTTGGCGGCTACATTGGCCACTTGCGTAGCCGAGTGCTTGGGCAGCAATTGGGCTGCCGCAACGGGCAGGTCAAACCAGGGCCCCAAACTAGGGTCAACTTTAGTTGCAGAAGTAGGTTTCTGGCCCCCGGTTTGATCCACTCTCCAATTTAGCCAATGTCACTTTATGCCCGAGACTGGGTCAAGCGGCACCGTTCGTTGACAATCAATGCTAGCCACCTCTGCGGTCAATCACCTCGATAATCTCCGATGCACTGGCGCTCCAAACACCAGGTTTCGACATTACATAAGCCAATGCAGCCTCCAGATGTTTTATTCGATGTGGTTGCCCCATGACCCATGGGTGTAGCGAAAGCGACAGGATGCGTCCACCCTGTTCATTGGCCTCGGCCAACAGAAAGTCGCAGGCATCCATCACCTGCTGCGCCCAGGAACCTTCCGAGTGCTGGTTGTCCATCACCACAAAACGGTCTTCCAGTTCGGTGGACAAGGGCATGGCCCAGAGGTCGCCGTGGCGCGTGTGAAAGCGGTAGGGCAGTTCGTCGTTGACCCAGTCGCAGAAATAGTCGATGCCATTGGCCTTGAGTAACTCGGGCGTGTGTTCGCTTTCGAGTTTGCCGGGGCTAAGCCAACCGCGCACTTGCTGCCCGGAGAGCTCGCGCAGACGTTGCAGCGAGCGCTGTACCAGATCAGCTTCATCGACCTCTGACAAACCTCCTGCATGCGGCGTGTCCATGCTCCAGGAGTGGCCCAGAATCTCGTTGCCACGCTCTTTCACTGCTCCCAGCAGGTAGGGGCAGCGCTCGGCCAGCCGCGCATTGATCGCAAAAGTGGGTTGGATGCCGTATTGGTCAAAGGCCTTGAAGAAGCGGTAAATGCCGACCCGGTTGCCGTAGTCGCGCAGCGTGTAATGGCGCAAGTCCGGGTAGGGCATGGTCATCGAACCCGGCAGCTTGACCGGCTTGCCGGTCGGGTTCATCGGGAAGTGCTGCAGGCTGACGTTCACCCACAGCGCCAACTTCTTGTCATCGGGCCAGACCACGGGTGGACGCTGGGTCAACATCGACCACTCGTAGCGGTCGTGGTCCATGCCGTAACTGCGTTTGGGGTATTCCATGCAGGCTTGATCGAGTGCCATGGTCATCCTTTGGGTTGGTGCGCGGCGATGTCGGCAGCGCTCTGGTCGTAGCCGTTGGCGAGGTAGTGTTCGGCAATTTCGCGCCCGGTGGTCACCCACACATCGGAGTGGCCGGTGATGTATTCGAGCGCTTCTTCAAACGCCTTGAGGCGGTGCGGACAACTTACCTGGTAGTTGTGCGTGGGAATGCACATCACCGTGCCCGATTCGGCACCTTCGGCGTACAGGCGATCAAAGCTGTCCTTGATCATCTGGCCATAACGCCGGGGCTCGATCTTGTTGACCACATAGACGATGGTGTCGTTGAGTTCCAGCGAATACGGCACCGAGACAAAACGCTGCCCCCCGCGCACCTTGACCGGTGTCGGCTGGTCATCATGAAACAAGTCGCAGGTGTAGATGCCACCGAGTTCGGCAAACAGATCGACCGTCATTTCGCTGTGCGACAGCGCTGGCGCCAGATAGCCGGCCGGGCGGCGCCCAGTGTGCTGCTCGATGACATCCATCGATTCGAGCAGGGCACTGCGCTCCTGTTCCTCCGACATGCCGTAGGTGTAGCGCGTGTTGTAGATACCGTGGCTGAAAAACTCCCAATCGCGCTCCTTGCACATTGCGATGATTTCCGGGTGGTGGGTGCACAGGGCGGTGGAGAGCGAAATCGAGCCGCGGATGCCGTACTTTTCGAGCAGGTTCATCTGGCGCATGTGGCCGACGCGGTTGCCATAGTCGCGAATCGAATAGCCCGGCACCGCCGGGTAGGGGTGCGGCCAGGGGGTGCGCTGCGGGTTCTTCGGCGGGTCAAGCTCGTAAAACTCGATGTTCGGTGCCACCCAGAACGCCACCCTCGCACCGTCAGGCCACCGGATTTTCGGGCGGTTCTGGTAGGGCCAATAGTCGTAGTAGCCGGTGTCTTCGCGCATGGTGTAGATCCTTCTCAGGTCAGAGCGCAGCGGCGGTCTTGTCCAGCCAGCCCAGCGTTTCGTTGACGTCGACCACATCGGCATATTTCAGCATCAGGTCGGTCAGGTTGGCGAAATGGTAGCTCTCATGCTTATCGGCAACGCATTGCTCGGGAACGATGGTGCGGTAGCCACGCGTGAGCGAATCCACTGCACCCGCGCGCACACAGCCCGAGGTGGAACCACCGGTAATCACTACCGTGTCGCACTGGTGCCAGACCAGCAGCGACTGCAGCGGAGTCTCGAAAAACGGGGAGGGCATGCGCTTGCAGTAGATCAGGTCAGTGCCACGCTGCACCTCACAGCGCTCGTCGAACTCGGCGCGGCGTGAGCCATGTTTGATGTTCTGCAGCGAGTCGGGCGTATTGGTGCGTGTGCCCCAAACGCCTGCATCCTCAGCCGAATCAACGTAAGCGACATGGGTCCATACCACTGGCCAGCCCAACTTGCGAAACCCTTTGGCCAACGCGTTGACGTACTCTATCTGCCGCGGGTCGGTCTCATATGCCGTTTTGAACTCGTCGGGTCGGGTGTAGGCACACTGAAAATCGATGTTCACCAGTACGGCCTTTTTGCCGTAGCCGAAGCGGGCCCGGTTCGGGTTGGCCTTAACCTCGAGCCAAAGCTCGCGTGCGGTTTTGTTGGAAAGTTCCATCGTGACTCCTGTGAAGAATGGCTTGGGATTTTGGTGAATTACTCAAAAATGATAGCGCCTTACGCACACGGCACGGGCGCTACAGGTCAATAGTGCTCTCAGTTTTCCCCTTCAACTGCCGGTGCAGCTGCGCTGGGAAACCACCAAGGTGAGGCACTGCCATCGTTGATCAAGAACGCTTGCTGGCGGTAAAAGCGCTGCAAGCTCGGCGTGCCCATGCGTGAGCCACCCAACCCGGAGTATTTGAACGACTGTTTGGCGGCATCATGGACCATGCTGGTGAGCGCCGCGTCGTTGATCGAGATGGCACCCGCTTCGAGCCGCGCCGCAATGCGTTTGGCGCGCTCGACATTCCGCGAAAACACGCAGGCGGACAGCCCGAAGTCGGTGGCATTGGCCAGGCGCACGGCTTCGTCTTCGTCGTCAAATGGCATCACGGGCAAAATGGCGGCAAAGGTTTCTTCCCGGATGATCGCCATGTCGTGGTTCACGTCTACCAGCACCGTCGGCTCGCACCAGGCGCCGCCGCCGAGCCCGAGCACCTTGCCGCCCGTAACGGCACGTGCGCCCTTGGCGTAGGCCTCTTCCAGATGACGCCTGACCACCGGAATTTGCACCTCGGCAATGATGGGGCCAATCTCCCCACTAGCGATATCGGGGTAACTATGGCGCAAAGCCGCAACCTCGGCCGACAATGCAGCCACAAATGGTTCGTAAATCGTGCGGTCCACATAACAGCGCTCGATCGACATGCAAGTTTGCCCCGCATTGACCATACTGCCCCATGTCAAGGCCCGCGCCGCATGGGCGATGTCGGCATCGGCGCAGACGATGGCCGGGTCCTTGCCACCGAGTTCCAGGTGTACCGGTACAAACACTTCGGCCGCCAATTGTCCGACGCGCCTGCCGGTGCGCACACTGCCGGTAAAGCAGACCACATCGCTGTTGCGAATCAGAGCTTCTCCGGTCGGTCCCGCGCCAGTCACAAAAGCCAGTACGTCGGGGAGTCCGGAAACACGCTCGATGGCGCGCCGCAACACCGGGACAAAGCGTGGTGTTGCTTCTGACGGTTTGATCAGCACCGCGCAGCCCACCGCCAGTGCTGGAATGGCGTCAATAAGCGACAGGATCAGCGGAAAGTTCCACGGACTGATGATGCCAGCCAGTGGATAGGGCCGCTTGTGCTGCTCGATGATCACATTGGGCGTGGTGGCGCGCCGTGGTGCCTCATCGACCAGCAAGCCCGGCGCATCATTCAGCCAGCGCCGGCTGGTGTTTTGCATGCCCTGCACTTCCAGCTCCGACTCGATGCGCCGCCCGGTGTCTGCGGTAAGGGCTTCAACCAGGGGTTCGCTCTCGGCAGCGATGGCCTGCGCAAACTGGCCCAGTAACTCCAGCCGGTGCGCGACCGACTGCGCGGCCCAAGCAGGTTGCGCTGCACGCAGGCGAGCTGCCACTGCTGCCACTGCGTCGGCAGCGAAGATAGGCATCTGGTAGTCGACCTCGCCTGTGCGAGGATTGCGCGTGGGCAAGGTGCTGACGTCATTCACGACCGATGACTCCGCTGGCGATCAGTTGGTTGATGGTATCGCGCTGCGTGGTGGCGAACTGGGCGCGTTCGGGAACAAAGGGCTGACCCGTGGCATTGAGCATGGTGTTGGGCGGGTGCACGGAGCCAGCGTAGGTGGCGGCAAAGAGCTCCAGGCGTTGGCGCGACAGCATATTGGCCATGCCCGGGGTGCGGCGCTGGCGGCGCAGCGCGGCGATGTCAATGCTGGCGTTGGCGACCATGGATTCGCCGGTGCCCGCCTCGGCCAGCACTTCGCCCTTGCCGTCGACAATCTTGGACAGACCATCGGTGGAACTCTCGGGAAAGTCTACGTCGCGAATGCCCGCCGAGTTGGCTGACACCACATAGGCACAGTTTTCATAGGCACGGGCGCGCTTGGCGATGTCTTTCGGTGTCAGGCGCGGGCTGCACACCTCGCTGGACGAGTGCAGAAAAACCTCGGCACCGCGCAACGCCAATGCGCGCGCGATTTCAGGGTAGAGAATTTCCTCCGAAGCAATGCAGGCGAGTTTGCCCAGCGGAGTGTCGGCCACCGGGAACACGCCATCGAGACCATATAGTTCGAGATAGCGGTCCCACACGTCGTGCGGCGTTGGCGCAAACATCGACACCAGACGCCGGTAGCGCAGCACCACTTCACCGCTGTCGTCGATGATGAAGCTGGTCTGGAAGTACAGACCCGGGAAATGTGCGTCCGTCTCGTAGGCATTGCCGGAAAAGTACAGCCCCAGGCTTTTGCACATCGCGCGCATTTGGGTGTACTCGGGGCCATCGGGGGCGAGTGCAGCTTTCTCGGCCCAGGCGGGCAAGGCGTCGCCCAGCGGGTAGCCGGACAAGAAATACTCCGGGGCCACGACCAGCTTGAGCCCTGGGCCGATAAAGGCGCGGCTGGCAACAATCTGGCGGTGCACACGGTCGATGTTGCGGCACATCGCGGCGCGCGCGGCACCCGCGTCCGGGCAGGTGTTGACGGCGTAGCACGCGGTTTGCAGCGCCAGCGCCAGATAGGGGGCGGGCACCGGGTGTGCATCCGTGGTATGTGCCGATACCAATGGCGTGATCACGGCACTCATGGGTGGTTACGCACCAGTTCAACCAGTTCGTAGTAGGTCTGCATATAGCCGCCGACTCCCCCCTTGAGGAAGATGTAGTCGCCATCGGCGCTGCACCACACATCGTAAGGTGGATGCTCCTGGGGCAACTGGCCGGCGGTGTCGACATAGCGGAAATGCAGCGCATCGAACGTGCCCGCCACCACCGTAATGGCTTCCCTGCCGACGAACTCAAGACCAAAGCCCAGGCTGAACAGCATGGGGCCAGTCGCCCCGCGGTGGTCCGGCGAGGTCAGCATCAGGTTTGGAAAGAACTGCTTGCCTGGCCCCTGGCTGAGGTCGTAAATGCGCAGGCACAGAGCGTCGCCGCAGATCGGGTGCGCTCCGAGCCAGCGTACCCGCCCTGCAAGCTCAATGCGCTGCGCAATACGACCGTCACGCCGGTTGATGGTTTGGCAGTCCGCATAGTGCGGTGTGAAGTGCATGAGGCCGGTGCCTTCGTATTGATCACCCACCGTGATGCGAACCGAGCAGTCCAGCGGGTACCACTGTGCATCCAGGGCCATCACCACATCGCGAATGACATTTGGCGCATCGTCAATTTCGCAGTGGGCG